>CAYMDB010000028.1:0-15758 GCA_964388865.1 uncultured Flavobacteriaceae bacterium | reverse complement strand
TTCCTTTTTTTATATGATAAATTATGAGTACTCAATCAATTGAAGTTAAAATTGAAAACAAAATAGCCTACATCAAGCTCAACCGACCAGAAGTCTTTAACAGTTTCAATCGCGAAATGGCTCTAAGACTTCAGCAAATTTTGGACGATTGTAAGCACAATTCAGACGTTAGAGCCATCGTCTTAACAGGAAGTGGAAAAGCCTTTTGCGCAGGTCAAGATTTAAAGGAAGTTACTTCACCAGAATTAAATCCCGGATTTAAAAAAATTCTAGAGGAACACTACAACCCAATAATTACAAGAATAAGACACATAGAAAAACCAGTGATTGCTGCAGTTAACGGAGTGGCTGCGGGTGCAGGAGCCAATATTGCTTTAGCCTGTGATATTGTGGTGGCACATGAAAAAGTCAGTTTCATTCAAGCCTTTAGTTTAATTGGATTAATTCCTGATAGTGCTGGAACCTTTTTTCTTCCGCGATTAATCGGCTTTCAAAAAGCATCAGCCTTAGCCATGCTAGGCGATAAGGTTTCTGCTGAAGAAGCTGAGCGTTTAGGCATGATTTATAAAGTAATTCCTTTTGATAGTTTTGAGGATGAAGTCCATAAACTTGCCCTAAAATTGGCGAACATGCCAACGAAAGCTTTAGGGTTAATTAAGAAGAGCCTCAACCAATCTTTAACCAACAATTTAGAACAACAATTAACTTTGGAGTCTAAATACCAAATAGAGGCCGCTCAAACTAAGGATTATGCAGAAGGAGTTTCAGCGTTTATCGAAAAACGACAACCAAATTTTAAAGGGAATTAAATATCCTGCAAGGTTTTGACAACCTTGTAGGTATTAATATAAATCCATGAACAAGCACACCCTATACGAAACCCACAATAGAATAAAACCTTTTATTCATAAAACACCAGTGTTAACATCACAGCTGTTAAATAAAAAAGCAGGCTGTAACTTATTTTTTAAGTGCGAAAACTTTCAAAAAATGGGTGCCTTTAAAATGAGAGGTGCAGCAAACGCTATTCTTTCATTGACTGAAGAAGAGCGACAGAAAGGTGTAGTGACGCATTCGTCCGGTAATTTCGCGCAAGCGGTGTCTTTGGCAGCACAACAATTAAATGTAAAGGCGTATATCGTTATGCCCGAAAACGCGCCTCAAGTTAAGAAGAATGCAGTGAAAACCTATGGTGGTGAAATCATAGAATGTGAGTCCACACCACAAGCAAGAGAAGCTACTGCCGCTAGAATACACCAAGAAAAAGGAGCTACCTTTTTACATCCCTCAAATCAAGATGAGGTGATTTATGGCAATGCTACTGCGGCCATGGAACTATTGGAAGATCATCCAGATTTAGATGTGATTTTAGCACCAGTAGGTGGTGGCGGACTCATCGCAGGAACTGCTCTAGCAGCCCATTATTTTGGAAACAATTGTAAGGTCATTGGCGGCGAACCTATGCAAGTCGATGACGCCTACCGTTCACTTTTATCGGCTAAGATTGAAATGAACGACAACACAAATACCATTGCAGACGGATTAAGAACACATTTAGGAGACCGAAATTTTCCCATTATTCAGAAGCATGTCGAAAAAATTATTCGTGTAGAAGAAGATGAAATTATCGAGGCTATGAGACTCATTTGGGAACGCATGAAAATTATTATTGAGCCTTCATGTGCTGTGCCATTTGCCGCCGTATTAAAACAAAAAGACGAATTTAAAAATAAAAACGTCGGTATCATTTTATCGGGCGGAAATGTGATGTCACCAATCTTCCATTTTGAGGTGTTATTCCCCTTTTTTGAGGCTGCGGGAGATTTCAGAATTAGCTCAAAAATGAAATAGGTATAAAAAACAAAGTTTAATTTAAAAATTTCTTCCCTTGGGGAAGACCGAAAATGAAAGTATTAAATATAGGAATCATAGGTTCAGGAACCATGGGCAGTGGCATCGCACAAGTGGCCGCAACTTCGGGTTGTAAAGTTAAATTATACGACACCAATCAAGCAGCTTTAAATAAAGCCAAAGCGAGTCTCGATAAAATTTTATCCCGACTCATAGAAAAAGAACGAATCGATGACGACGAGAAAAACAAAATCGAGTCGAATATCACTTATGTCAATAGTTTAGAGGATTTAGCCGATTCCAACCTAACTATTGAGGCCATTGTTGAAAATCTTGACATCAAGAAAAAAGTGTTTTCAGAATTAGAAAGTTATGTAACGAAAGATTGCATTATTGCTTCAAATACTTCAAGCTTATCGGTAGCATCAATTGCTTCATCTTTAAAACATCCAAAGCGCTGTGTGGGTATTCATTTTTTTAATCCGGCACCATTAATGAAATTGGTTGAGGTGATTCCAGCCATTCAAACCTCTTATGAAACTCTTGAGAAAGCCATAGACACTATAGCAAGTTGGAATAAAACAGTGGCAGTTGCCAAAGACACACCAGGATTTATTGTCAATAGAGTAGCCCGACCATTTTACGGTGAAGCCCTGCGCATTTATGACGAAGGTATTGCCGATTTTGCCACCATTGATGCGGCTATTAAAGAGGTTGGCGGTTTTAGAATGGGTCCTTTCGAGTTAATGGATTTTATTGGAAATGATGTGAATTATACGGTTACCGAATCGGTATTCGAGGCCTTTTATTTCGATCCAAGATACAAACCCTCATTTACTCAAAAACGTTTCGCTGAAGCTGGTTATTTAGGTAGAAAGTCAGGAGTGGGCTATTATGAGTATGACGAAAATGGAACGCTAATTGAAAACCCTAAGGTCACTCTGAGCGCAGTCGAGGAGTCTTTGAAACAAGAAATATTTGAACGTATTTTAGTCATGCTCATCAACGAAGCTGCTGACGCCCTATTTTTAAACATTGCATCAGCCGAAGACATCGACAATGCCATGACCAAGGGTGTTAATTACCCAAATGGATTACTAGCTTGGGCGGACGAAAAAGGCATTGATTGGTGTGTGGAAAAAATGGATGAACTCTACAACGAATATCACGAAGACCGCTACCGTTGTAGTCCGTTATTGCGGAAAATGAAACGGGAAGGTATGAGGTTTTTTAAAGAGGTGTGATTTATAAGGCATTAGCAATTAGGCATTAGGCATTAGTATGAAAAGTAATTATCATTTCAAGTTTGAAGATTTAAAGGTTTATCAAAAGGCTATGGACTTTGGCGAATTGGTTGATGCTATGGTTAGGAATTTTCCAAATCACGAGTTATATGCTCTATCATCACAGTTCAGAAGAGCAGCAGATTCAGTAGCACTTAATATTGCGGGGGGGGTTATCCTGGTTCAGATGCTCAATTTGTTAAACATTTGAATCATGCGATTTACAGCGCGAATGAATGTGTGAGATGCAGCACAAAAGCAAAAAGAAGACTTTATATTAATTTTGAAGAAGATGAAGAGAATAGAAGATTAATTTCAGAATTGACAAGAATGATGTTATCATTAAGGAAAAAAATTTTAGAAAGAAAACAATAAAACTAATCCCTAATTCCTAATCCCTAATGCCTTTAACAGAAAAAGAAATTCCATATAAAATGTTAAGCCAAGACGCCTTCAGCCAATGGCTGGGCATCGAAATTCTAGAATGTGAATTAGGTCGCTGTAAACTAGGCATGACCATCAGAAAAGATATGCTCAATAGCATGAACAAAGCACACGGAGGGATCAGCTATTCTTTAGCCGACACCGCTTTTGGTTTTGCAGCCAATACGCATGGGAAGTACGCTGTTTCAATAGAGACCAGTATTAATCATATTGAAGCCTTAAACGAAGGAGATTATCTCACTGCTGAATCGGTAATTGAGATAGTAAAAAATAAATTAGGGTTTAATATTGTGGAGGTTAAACGTGGGGATGAGTTGGTGGCGCTTTTTAAGGGGGTGGTTTATCGGACGGGGAAGGAATGGGAATAAATTCCTGCGAAGGCAGGAGTCTCTTAGCAAACAGAAATGAAAAAATGGTATGTCTACATCATGGCAAGTAAACTGAATAGCGTCATTTATATTGGTGTAACAGATAATTTAGATGAGAGAGTGAAGGAACATAAATTAAAAGTTTATCCAAAATCATTCACAGCAAAGTATAATTGTGATAAACTTGTTTATTTTGAAGAACATGAAAATGGGAACGAAGCGTCAATTAGAGAAAAGCAGTTAAAAAAATGGAAAAGAGATTGGAAAATAAATTTGATAGTAGATATGAACCCAAATTGGATTGACTTGACAGAAAATTGGAATTTGGGAGAAAAGATATTTAGAACTAATAATTAAACAGATACCTGCCTACGCAGGCATTTCATATGAAAGAAGCATACATCATAGACGGCATTAGAACGCCAATAGGAAATTATAAAGGAGCATTATCCACAGTACGCACCGACGATTTAGCAGCTTTGGTTATCAAAGAAATCGTTAAAAGAAACCCGAGCATCCCAAAAGAGGCTTATGACGATGTCATTTTGGGTTGCGCCAATCAAGCCGGTGAAGACAATCGGAATGTGGCAAGAATGGCATCCTTATTAGCAGGTTTGCCCTTTACAGTGCCAGGCGAAACGGTAAATCGCTTGTGTAGCTCGGGCCTATCAGCAATTATTCATGCTAATCGTGCTATAAAAGCAGGTGATGGTGACCTCTTTATTTCAGGAGGCGTAGAACACATGACGCGCGGACCCTACGTTATGGCCAAACCATCATCAGCCTTTGGTGGCGATTCTAAACTGTACGACTCGACTTTTGGATGGCGTTTTATCAACCCTAAAATGCACGAAATGTACGGCACGGATGGCATGGGAACTACGGCAGAAAATCTTGTTGAGAAATACAATATTTCACGCGAAGATCAAGATAAATTTGCCTTTTGGAGTCAGATGAAAGCTACAAAAGCTCAAGAAAATGGTCGACTCGCTAAAGAAATCGTAACTGTTGAAGTTCCACAGCGCAAAAAAGATCCCATCTTATTCTTTAAAGACGAATTTGTAAAACCGGCAACCTCATTAGAGGTTTTAGGAAAGCTTAGACCAGCCTTTAAAAAAGAAGGAGGAAGCGTTACCGCTGGAAATTCATCAGGATTAAATGACGGAGCCGCAGCCACCATTATTGCTTCAGAAGATGCCGTAAAAAAGTACAAGCTCAAACCACTAGCAAGAATTGTAAGTTCTGCGGTTGTCGGAGTAGAACCGAGAATCATGGGTATTGGTCCGGTTGAAGCGTCTAATAAAGCACTAGAAAAAGCAGGCTTAAGTATGAATGATATGGATATTATTGAACTTAACGAAGCCTTTGCAGCCCAGGCTTTAGCTTGCACGCGTGCTTGGGGATTAGCTGATGATGACCCAAGACTCAACCCAAATGGAGGAGCGATTGCTATTGGGCATCCCCTCGGAGTGACTGGTGCGAGATTGGCGTATTCTGCTGCTTTAGAATTGAAAGAACAAAATAAAAGATATGCTTTGGTAACCATGTGTATTGGGGTTGGGCAAGGCTATGCAGCGATTTTGGAGAACGTATGATAAATATTATTTATATTTACAATAAATAAATATAAAATGGCAACATTTACATCCAGTTTACCAGATAAGTTACTGAGTGACTTAGCCCAAGCGGCTTCCAATCTCAATTTACCTAAAAACAAGATTATAGAGCAAGCATTGAGTATATACTTAGAGCAATTGGATAGAGCGGCGTATCTAAAATCATATAAAAGAATGGCTAAGGATAAGGATATGCTTTTAATGGCAGAGGAAGGCATGACAGATTATTTCAACCAGCTTAATGCTTTAGAAGAGGAATGAAAAAGGGAGAAATTTGGGACGTATACTTAGATCCAGTTAAAGGAAGTGAGCAAGGCAGAAGAAGACCTGCGGTTATTCTTTCGGGTGACTTGGTCAATGCTAATTTAAAGACCCTTATTGTATGCCCTTTAACTTCAAAATTGAAAAATTATCACGGCAATTTAATTTTAGAACCCAACCAAATCAATGGGCTCTCAAAAAGGTCTGAAGTAATGACTATTCATATTCGTTCCATTTCGAAAGAACGACTCAAAGTAAAAATAGGACAAATAAATAAGACAGAAATGGACCTTATATTAGAGAGCCTGCATAAAATAATAACCTATTAATCGCGGTAAACGCATGGTTTGTTTAAGACCCAAATTCCTGCGTAGGCAGGAATCTCATTTTCGATAAAAACGGACTTAAAGGCTTAAATGCAAAACAGGAAAGAGGATGAAGGAATGAAATGAATTCGATTTTGAATATAATACGATTGAGAACTTGAAATCAATAGGATACCTGCCTTCGCAGGCATTTAAAAATCAAAAAGGGATGCCGCAACAATCCTTAAAGCAAAGACCTCACAGGTTTCAAAAACCTGTGAGGTCTAAGAAATAAAGTTATCAACTAATAAATAGCCCTTTTCTTTGGAGAGGGTTTAGATAGGATTATGAATAAAATACAACATTACGTCCGAGGAAACTGGACCACAGGAAAAGAGGAAGGAACGCCAATCCATGATGCCATTACTGGTGAGCATTTCACCAATTGGGCTATTGAAGGGCTAGATATTCCTGAAGTTTTAAACTACGGGAGAACAAAAGGTGGAGAAATCCTTCGCAAAATGACCTTTCAAGAGCGTGGGAATATGCTGAAGTCTTTAGCACTATACCTCACCAAACGGAAAGATGCCTTTTATGAGTTGAGCTACAGAACTGGTGCGACCAAAGTAGATAGCTGGATTGATATTGAAGGTGGATTCGGTAACCTGTTTGCCAATGCCTCTTTACGGAAGTTGTTTCCAAACCAGGCTTATCATGTGGAAGGAGAAGCGATCGATTTGTCGCGCGGTGGACGCTTTATGGCACATCATATTATGGTACCAAAACGCGGAGTTGCGGTGCATATTAACGCCTTTAATTTTCCGGTTTGGGGCATGCTAGAAAAATGCGCGGTGAATTGGATGGCAGGAGTGCCAGCCGTGGTTTTGCCAGCACCCTCTTCATCGTATTTGTCTGAGGCGGTGGCGAGAACCATCATCGATTCTGGTATTTTACCCGAAGGCGCACTTCAAATCATCAACGGTACGGTAAAACACATTTTAGATACTGTAGAATCTCAAGATGTGGTCACCTTTACAGGTTCGGCCTCAACAGGTCGACTGCTCAAAGCACATCCTAGATTAATTGAAGAATCAGTACCGTTTACTATGGAAGCAGATTCTTTAAATGCGTCAATTTTAGGTGAGGATGCTATTCCGGGAACGGTAGAATTCGATTTATTTATCAAAGAGGTTCGGAAGGAAATGACGGTTAAGGCCGGACAAAAATGTACCGCCATTCGGCGCGTTATCGTTCCTGAGAATTTAGTGGAAGCTGTTCAAATTGCCCTTGGAAATGCGCTTGATAAAGTCACTATTGGCGACCCACGCCTTAAAGAAGTCCGCATGGGATCTTTGGTGAGTCTGCAACAAGTGCAAGCCGTGAAAGATTCGGTTAATGATTTGGCCAAAGAAGCTCTAATCGTTTATGGTAATTTAGATAGGCTGGAAACTATCGGTGCCGATGCTAAGAAAGGGGCGTTTATGAGTCCGATTGTATTGCGAGCAGATCATCCGTTTCAAAATACCATCATACATGAACGTGAGGCCTTTGGTCCCGTAAGTACAATAATGCCCTATAAAAATCTAGAGGAAGCCATTCAACTTGCTAAAATGGGTAAAGGTTCTTTAGTGTCTTCAATTGCCACGAATGACGATAAAATCGCTAAAGAGTATGTGATCAACGCCGCAAGTCATCACGGAAGAATTTTGGTTTTAAACAGAGACAGTGCGAAGGAAAGTACTGGTCATGGTTCGCCACTACCATATTTGGTTCACGGTGGTCCGGGACGTGCTGGTGGTGGCGAAGAGATGGGAGGTATGCGCGGTATTAAGCATTATTTGCAACGCACAGCCATTCAAGGATCACCCACAACACTTACCGAAATTACAGGGATTTATCAGCAAAATGCGAAATATAAGGAGGCGGAACAGCATCCTTTTAAATACCATTGGGAAGACATTGAAACGGGGATGTCCATGAGAACTCATAATAGAACGCTTACCGATACCGATATTATTAACTTTTCAAACTTGACGTGGGATCATTTTTATGCCCACACCGATATTACCGCTTTAGACGGTAGTATTTTTGAAAAGCGAACCGTTCACGGCTATTTCATTATTTCAGCGGCTGCAGGCTTATTTGTGTATCCGAATAAAGGTCCTGTTTCAGCGAATTACGGATTAGAAGAATGCCGATTTTTAAGGCCCTTATATCATAACGACACCATTTATGTGCGCTTAACCTGTAAGCAAAAAGTAGACAGAGATGTGGCATCAGCAGAGCATCCCAGCGGCATCGTAAAATGGTATGCTGAAATTTTTGATGCCAATACCGACGAAAAAGTCGCGTTTGCCACAGTCTTAACGATGGTTCAAAAGAAACAGGAAACTTTTGTTGAAATGACCGATGCTAAAATAGAGGAATGTCTTTCAAAACTCAAAACAGACACCCAAGCAAAATGGGGCATTATGACGCCACAGCATATGGTTGAACATTTAGAATATACCTATAAAATCGCTTCAGGAGAGATTCAAGATTTTGAAGTGGCCACACCAGAAAACATTTTAGAAAAGGTACATGCCAGCTTATACAATTACGATAAGTTTCCGAAGAACAGCCACTTTCCGCAACTTGAAAAAGACAAGCTTGCTGATTTAAGACATTCTGATTTGGAAACGGCCATCGAAGCCTTTAAAGCACAACGCGTAAGGTATGTCGAATTTTTCAAAGCCCATCCAAATGCTAAATTGAAAAATTTAGTCTTTGGGGAATTGAATAGATACGAATCGTATTTGTTGGAGCGCAAACATTTGAATCATCACTTTGAGCAGTTCGGATTAATTTAAGACTATCATTTGGGACTTGAAGCGGAATCCATGAAAGTTAAAAAGTAAAAAATAATAAGATTCCTGCCTTCACAGGAATAAAAATATAAATGTAATGACAGAACCATACGTAAAACAAAGCATAGAAAACGAGGTAGGATACATCGAATTTTTTCATCCTGCACATAATTCACTACCAAGTGATATTTTAGCCAAATTGGCGGCGACTATTACTGAAGCAGGAAAAAATAAGGCTATCAAAGTCATTGTTTTAAAAAGTGGTGGCGACAGAACGTTCTGTGCAGGAGCTAGCTTTACTGAACTTATAAATATCAATGACAAAGCCACAGGGAAAGTCTTCTTTTCTGGTTTCGCCAATGTGATCAATGCCATGCGCAAATGCCCGAAATTTATTATTGGTCGTGTTCAGGGTAAAACCGTTGGTGGTGGAGTTGGTTTAGCCTCAGCAACAGATTACTGCATGGCAACTAAATTTGCAGCGATTAAGTTAAGCGAATTAAATATTGGTATTGGACCTTTTGTTGTTGGTCCTGCTGTAGAGCGAAAACTAGGCTTAAGCGGAATGTCGCAGATTGCTATAGATGCCAATTCGTTTTATTCGGCGGAATGGGCAAAACATAAAGGTTTATTCACACAAGTATTTGAGTCTACTGTAGAATTAGATGAGGCAATAAATTCCTTGGCGAAGAACTTATGCTCCTACAATCCGGAAGCCATGTCGGAGATGAAAAAAGTGTTTTGGAAAGGTACAGAAGATTGGGACGACTTACTTGCTGAACGTGCGGTTGTAAGTGGACGATTGGTATTGTCTGAGTTTACAAAAGAGACCTTGAAAAGGTTTAAATAGCTTATAGTGGTGAGCTATGAGTTGTGAGTATAAATAAATTAGACGATATGGACTTTGAAAGTAAATATCATTTCAGTTTTGAAAATTTAATTGTTTATCAGAAAGCCATACTATTTGGAGAAAAAATAAACAAATTAGTCGAAACCTTCCCTAAAAAGGAAATATTCCGTTTGTCATCCCAATTCAGTAGAGCTGCAGATTCTATAGCGGCTAATATTTCTGAAGGTTCGGCAAGCAGTGATGCTAATTTTAATAGATATTTAAAAATGGCTTGGGATAGTAGTCACGAATGTGTCACTTGGAACACTAAAGCCTATTTAAGAAATTATATTACGAAAGAACAATTTGAAAATAACAGAGCTGCTTTAACAGAAATCGGAAAAATGATTTCGTCATTAAGCAAAAAAACTAAAAACAGGGCGGTAAACTAATAGCTCACAGCTCAAAGCTAATAACTCACAGCTCACAGCTCATAACTCATAGCTAACAACTCAAAGCTCAAATATGATATACAGTTTTAAAAACTACACCCCAGTCATCCACGAAAGCAGTTTTGTGCACCCACTAGCTGCGGTTACAGGAAATGTCATTATTGGTAAGCACTGCTATATTGGTCCGGGTGCAGCTATTCGTGGGGATTGGGGACAAATTGTCTTAGAAGACGGCGTTAATGTTCAAGAAAATTGTACGGTGCACATGTTTCCAGGAAAATCTATTAGGCTTAAAGAAAGTGCGCATGTAGGTCATGGAGCCATTATTCACGGTGCAAATTTGGGAAGAAACTGTCTCATTGGAATGAATTCCGTAATCATGGATGATGCTGAAATTGGTGACGAGAGCATTGTGGGAGCCATGTCCTTTATAAAAGCCGAAACTATAATTCCGAAACGAAGTTTAGTGGTTGGGAATCCGGCTAAAATTATTAAAGCGGTGAGTGATGCCATGATTGCTTGGAAGACCAAAGGCACACAATTGTACCAGCAGCTGCCCAAAGAATGTCATGATTCCTTAAAAGAAGTAGAACCGCTTAGGGAAGTTCCAGAGAGCATGAAACTTCAAGAGGATGTTTATAAAACCTTGCGTGAGACTTTCAAGACGAAGTGACTAGAGTACACTGCTTAAATCTATTTCATTGGTGTCTTTTCCTGTAGATAATGTAATCAGACTCTGAACATTTCCGAGGTAAGGCAAAAGTGTCAACTTCGAAATAATAAAGGTCTCGTAGGCTTCAATATCTTCAACAACGAGTTTTAAGAGATAATCGAAGTTACCACTGACGCGATGACATTCAATAACTTCAGGAAAACTATTAATTTGGGTTACAAACTTTTCGAGATAGCTTCGGGTATGACCTTGCAAGGTGATGCCCATGAACACCACCTGCTTGAGTCCAATTTTCTTATGATTCAGCAAAGCAACGTATTTTTTAATATAGCCTTCCTTTTCGAGTTTTTTAATGCGCTCAAAAATAGGGGAGGTGGTCATGCCCAATTCGGCAGCAATGCTTTTGGTGGTTCTACTGCTGTCGTTTTGCAGAATTTTTAAAATGCGAACATCAACCGTATCTAAAGTATAAGCCATAGAAAATTATTTTTTAAGACTTTGAAAAGTCAAATATAAAAGAACAAAAAACTAAATAACTATAATTTAAAAGAATATTATCCTGTTATAATTTATTTTATTAGTTTTTAACAAAGTCAAAATTAGTTATGTATTAACTTTCATCCTTATTAAAACTAACGACAACTTTGGCAATAACTGAATTTAAAATGCCCAGATTGGGCGAAAGCATCACCGAAGCAGCCATTATTACATGGTTTAAAAATGTTGGTGATCGGATTGAGGACGACGAAATGCTTCTGGAAGTGGCTACTGATAAGGTAGATTCTGAGGTGCCTTCTAATGTTTCGGGAGTTGTAAAGGAAATTTTGTTCGAACCGAACGCTATTATAAAAATAGGCGAAACCATTGCTATAATCGACAGTGATGGCGACGGTACCTCCAAAAAATCAAGTCAAGAAAAGAAGCAGAATCAAAAAGTTGAAAAGGCTAAGGCAGAAACGCCTCAAGCGAAGAAACGACCGCAGCCTATTGCAAAACAAAATGCAGAACAGTTTAGTGTTTCAAACTCCAATAGCTTCTTCTCACCACTTATTATTTCTATAGCCAAGACCCATCACATTAGTTTTGAAGAATTGGCACGTATTCCGGCAACGGGTAAAGAAGGTCGCCTGAGAAAGAGTGATGTCTTCAACTATATGGATGACGGTAGGCCTTTTAAGTTTGCCCAACCTGTGAAGCAACAAGATCCAACAGCGTATCGTATTCCTCAATTAAATTTCGATAAGGGCGAAGGAAAAATCATTGAAATGGACCGCATGCGTCAACTGATTGCCGATCATATGGTCTATTCCAAGCATACCTCACCGCACGTGACGGCTTATGTTGAGGCCGACTTAACCAGTATGGTGAATTGGCGAAATGCCAATAAAAAAGCTTTTCAAGACAAATACGGTGAACGCTTAACCTTTACGCCTTTATTTGTTGAGGCCGTAGCAAAAGCCATAAAAGATTTCCCGCATATTAACGCCTCGGTTGATGGTCATAACATTATCGTAAAAGAGGCGATTAATATTGGTATGGCGACGGCTTTACCAAGCGGAAACTTAATCGTTCCTGTGGTTAAAAATGCCGATTCAAAAAACTTACTAGACTTAGCAAAAGATGTGAATCAGTTAGCCGAAAAAGCCAGAACAAATAGCCTTAATGGCGATGATATTAAGGGTAGTACCTTTACCATTTCAAACGTTGGAACCTTTGGTAGTGTTATGGGCACACCCATTATCAATCAGCCAGAAGTAGCCATACTTGCCCTTGGTATCATAAAAAAACGAGCAGAAGTTATTGAAACCGAAAATGGAGACGAAATTGCTATTAGAAGCATGATGTATCTATCGCTGTCTTTCGACCATCGTGTTGTCGATGGCTTTTTAGGAGGAAGCTTTGTGCGGAGGGTTGCGGATTATTTTGAGCAATTTGATGTGGATAGAGCTATTTAGAGACTAGAGACTAGAACATAGAGCATAGAGCATAGAGGATAGAATGCTTAGAGTATAGCAGTGCCTCGATTTATTTAATTTAAGTATTGTCTCTAGCCAATTCTGCAAGGTTTCAAAAACCGTGTAAGTTTTAAGATAAAAATTATGAAACACAACATCAACATCACCAAAGTAAAAAAATCGAAAGTAGATGCTTTAGATTTCAACAATATTCCTTTAGGAACCACTTTTACAGATCACATATTTATCTGTGATTACGAAAATGGGGAATGGGTAAATCCGAAAATTGTCCCTATGGGATTAATTCCAACCCATCCAGCTGCTATGGCATTGCATTATGGTCAGGCCATATTTGAAGGAATGAAAGCCTACAAGGATTTGGAAGGGTCACCAATGCTGTTCAGACCAGAACAAAATGCCAAGCGTCTAAACAAGAGTGCCGATCGTATGGGCATGCCTAATGTGCCAGAGGATTTATTCCTTCAAGGCTTAACAGAATTGGTGGGTTTAGAACGTAATTGGATTCCGCCACAACAAAGCAGTGCTCTGTATTTAAGACCTTTTATGTACGCCGATGAACCCTTTATTGGTATGCGTGCCGCCACCCATTACAAATTTATTATTATGGCATCGCCAGCGGGTCCGTTTTTTAGCAAGCGCATTAAATTATGGGCAGAACAGCAGTATATCAGAGCTGCAACAGGAGGTACAGGTGAGGCAAAAGCCGCAGGAAATTATGCCGCTGCGATACGTCCTACTGAGTTAGCCAAAGCCAAAGGTTACGATCAGGTATTGTGGTTAGATGCTGCCGAGCATAAGTACATTCAAGAGGTGGGTACTATGAATATTTTCTTCAAAATTAATGGGGAATTTATCACACCAGAGCTCGATGGATCTGTTTTGCATGGTATCACCAGAGCCAGTGTTATTGAGATGTTGCGCGCCATGAACTTCAAAGTGACTGAGCGTAAAATCACTATAGACGACCTAAAAAAGGCTGAGGAAAATGGAACTTTGGAAGAAGCCTTTGGAACAGGAACGGCTGTTGGCATCGCTTACATTCAAGAGATTGGTTTTGAAGGCAACACCATCCACGTTTCTAATGAGAGTCCGGTTGGATTGGAAGTCAACGATACGCTCAACGCCATTAAAACGGGTGCCTTAGAAGATCGTTTTGGTTGGATGACCAAAGTAGAAAATGAATTGGTTTAGGGTTTGGGCGTTACTTTTTTGCCAATATTTTGAAGGTTTTCGAAACTTTTCAGGAAAGCAAAAAAGTCAGGCTTTCACTACTCGCTCTCTACGAGGAGCTCATACAGGCCGTTCAATCCTTAACGCGTGAGAGACCTAACAGGTTTTGAAAACCTGTTAGGTCTGAAATAAAATTGACAAGATCCCCACTTTCGTAGGGAATAATAGATACCCACCTGCGTGGGCACTACATATGAAAAAAGACATACTAAAAAAAGGATTTTCAAAACTCTGCACTGCAAAGGCGATGACAGAATTATACGAAGCTCACTTTAAACAGGTTTCAAAATACGTGCATGCCACCTCTCGTGGTCATGAGGCGATACAAATTGCCCTAGGATTGCAATTGCTGCCACAAGATTACGCCTTTCCGTATTATAGAGATGACGCTATGCTTTTGGCTTTTGGTTTAGAGCCTTATGATTTAATGCTACAGCTTTTAGCTAAAAAGGACGATTCGTTTTCAGCTGGACGCACTTACTATTCACATCCTAGTTTAAAGGATGCCGACAAGCCAAAAATACCACACCAATCCTCAGCAACGGGTATGCAGGCGATTCCGGCAACAGGTGTTGCTATGGGCTTTAATTACCGCGAAAGCGGTAATCTCTTTGCAGATGAGCATGCCATCAAGGGAAGGCAAGAAAATAAAACTAAAGATTTGAGTAGCGTTTATGACCCTTCTTTTCATACAGAAGATTCCCGCCTTCGCGGGAATGCGCCGCTAGTGGTTTGCTCACTAGGTGATGCCTCAGTCACCGAAGGTGAGATCGCTGAAGCCTTTCAGATGGCCGCCTTAAAGCAACTGCCTATTTTGTATTTGGTACAGGATAACGGTTGGGATATTTCGGCTAATGCTGAAGAAACCAGAGCACAAAATGCCTTTGAGTACGCCCAAGGTTTTAAAGGTTTGGAGGCCATTTCTATAGATGGGGCTAATTTTACAGAAAGTTTTGAAGCCCTTGAAAAGGTGATTGCTACCATAAGAACCGAACGGCGCCCGTTTTTAGTTCATGCTAAGGTTCCCTTGTTAAACCACCATACTTCTGGAGTGCGGATGGAATGGTATCGTGATGATTTGGATGAAGCCCAATCTCGAGATCCTTATCCCGTGTTAAAGGCACAGTTATTGGCTAACGGTTTTACCGAAGCGGAGGTTAATGCTATTGAAAGTTCAGCAAAAGAGAAAGTGCAATTAGACTATGAAAAGGCCTTTAAAGCTGAAGACCCAAAACCCGAAGATTTATTTACCCACGATTTTGTTCCAACTCCAATCACTGAAGAAAAGGGAACCCGATCGCCAAAAGGAGCCGAAAAAGTGGTGATGGTAGATTGTGCCTTGTTTGCCGTGGAAGAATTGATGAAGAAACACAAGGAATGTTTGGTGTACGGGCAGGATGTTGGTGGACGATTGGGTGGGGTCTTTAGAGAAGCAGCTACCTTAGCCCAGAAGTTTGGTAACGCCAGAGTATTCAACACTCCAATTCAAGAGGCCTTTATTGTGGGATCCACATTGGGCATGTCGGCCGTAGGTTTAAAACCGATTGTTGAGGTTCAGTTCGCCGATTATATCTGGCCAGGACTTAACCAGTTATTTACAGAAGTGAGTCGAAGCTGTTACTTG
>CAYMDB010000027.1:0-15841 GCA_964388865.1 uncultured Flavobacteriaceae bacterium | reverse complement strand
TCCTATTCAATTACGTGTGGCACGTCGCGCAGTAGCTAGAGTAGCAACAGAACTAACTAATAGAGACGTACAATAATTGTATTCTGCTGAAAGATGGAAAAAAGAAATTTAAGAAAAGAACGTATAGGGATAGTCACTAGTAATAAAATGGAGAAATCTATTGTAGTGGCCGAAGTAAAAAAAGTTAAACACCCTATGTATGGAAAATTCGTGCTAAAAACAAAGAAATATGTTGCGCACGATGAGTCAAACGACTGCAACGAGGGCGATACTGTAAAGATCATGGAAACACGACCTTTAAGTAAATCTAAGTGTTGGAGATTAGTAGAAATAATTGAAAGAGCGAAGTAATTATGGTACAACAAGAATCAAGATTAAAAGTAGCTGATAATACTGGAGCGAAGGAAGTTTTAACGATCCGTGTATTAGGTGGAACTAAAAGAAGATATGCTTCTGTAGGAGATAAAATAGTCGTGTCTGTTAAAGATGCCACTCCAAACGGAAATATCAAGAAAGGTGCCGTGTCAACAGCGGTTGTTGTGCGTACAGCGAAAGAAGTAAGACGTCCGGATGGATCTTATATTAGATTTGACGATAACGCCTGTGTACTTTTAAACCCACAAGGGGAAATGAGAGGGACACGTGTTTTTGGACCTGTTGCAAGAGAACTTCGTGATAAACAATTCATGAAAATTGTATCATTAGCACCAGAGGTGCTTTAATTGATAAATAAGATGACAAAGCTTAAAATAAAATCAGGAGATACCGTACAAGTTATTGCTGGTGATCATAAAGGATCACAAGGTAAGGTACTTAGAGTATTAATAGATAAGAACAAAGCCATAGTAGAGGCTGTAAACATGGTTAAGAAACATACCAAACCAAGCGCACAGAGTCCTCAAGGTGGAATTGTAGAGAAGGAAGCATCAATTCATATTTCAAACTTAGCGTTATTAACCTCAAAGGGAGATGCGACAAGAGTTGGCTATAGAATGGATGGCGATAATAAAGTGAGATTTTCTAAAAAATCTAATGAAGTAATTTAATATGGCTTACGTTGCAAGATTAAAACAAGAGTATAAGGTTAAAGTAATCCCTGCTCTTACGGAAGAATTTGGATATAAGAATGTAATGCAAGTGCCTAAACTTAAAAAGATAGTAATATCTAAAGGTGTTGGTGCTGCTGTTGCGGACAAGAAATTAATTGATCACGCAGTTGAAGAACTTACAAAAATAACCGGACAAAAGGCTATACACACAATGTCTAAGAAGGATGTTGCTTCATTTAAGTTACGTAAAGGCATGCCAATTGGCGCTAAAGTGACTTTAAGAGGAGAGCAAATGTATGAGTTCTTAGATCGTTTGGTAACTTCAGCTTTACCACGAGTTAGAGATTTTACTGGTATCAAAGCTACGGGGTTTGATGGTCGTGGAAATTATAATTTAGGTATTGTAGAGCAAATCATTTTCCCAGAAATTGACATTGATAAAATCAATAAAATATCTGGTATGGATATCACATTTGTGACTTCAGCGGAAACAGATAAAGAAGCGAAGTCTTTGTTAACAGAATTAGGATTACCTTTTAAAAAGAATTAATTATGGCTAAAGAATCAATGAAAGCACGTGAGGTGAAGCGTGAAAAGATGGTAGCTAAATATGCTGATAAACGCAAAGCTTTAAAAGAAGCAGGTGATTACGAAGCATTGCAAAAGTTACCAAAAAATGCATCACCGGTACGCCTGCACAACCGTTGTAAACTTACAGGAAGACCAAAAGGTTATATGAGACATTTTGGTATTTCACGTGTAATGTTTAGAGAAATGGCGAATCAAGGGTTAATTCCTGGCGTGCAAAAGGCAAGTTGGTAAAAATATAAATTGGTTTCAGGTTTGATCTTGGCAGGTGTTGAGATGTCAAAAACGGTTACCGCAAATTAATAACTATGTATACAGATCCAATAGCGGATTATTTAACGCGAGTTAGAAATGCAGTGAAAGCTAATCACAGAGTGGTTGAGATTCCTGCGTCTAACTTAAAAAAAGAGATAACTAAGATCTTGTTCGAGCAAGGCTACATCTTAAGTTACAAGTTTGACGACTCTACAGTGCAAGGTACTATCAAAATTGCTTTGAAGTACAGTAAAGAAACTAAAGAGCCAGTCATTAAAAAAATTCAAAGAATTAGTAAACCAGGTTTACGTAAATATGCTAGCTCTAACGAAATGCCAAGAATCTTAAATGGTTTAGGTATTGCAATTGTTTCTACCTCTCATGGAGTAATGACAGGAAAACAAGCGCAAAGAGAAAACGTTGGTGGTGAAGTTTTATGTTACGTGCAATAAAAACAGGAAATTATGTCAAGAATAGGTAAAAACCCAATAACAATTCCTGAAGGTGTAACAGTTGTGATAAAAGACAACATGATTACCGCGAAAGGTAAGCTCGGTGAATTAACTCAAGAATATTCAGATATTGAAATTACATTAGAGGACGGTGTTATAACATTAGATCGTGATTCTGATAAGAAAAATCAAAGAGCAAAACATGGTTTATACAGATCATTAATTGCAAATATGATAGAAGGTGTTTCTAAAGGTTGGACCAAACAGCTAGAGCTTGTTGGTGTAGGTTATAGAGCCTCTAATCAAGGACAAAAATTAGATTTAGCCGTTGGATTTTCTCATAATATCGTTATGGACATCGCTCCAGAAGTAACCGTTGAGACTATTTCAGAAAAAGGTAAAAATCCAATCGTTAAATTAACGTCTTTCGACAAACAATTGGTAGGTCAAGTGGCAGCTAAGATTCGCGACTTCAGAAAACCAGAGCCTTACAAAGGAAAGGGTATTAAGTTTGTAGGTGAAGAAGTTAGAAGAAAAGCAGGTAAATCAGCTTAATAATTAGGTTATGGCATTGACAAAGAACGAAAGAAGATTAAGAATTAAAAGCAGAATCCGCAAGGTGGTGTCTGGCACAGAATCTAGACCAAGATTAGCTGTTTTTAGAAGTAATAAAGAGATTTATGCTCAAGTCGTAGATGATGTAACTGGTAAAACACTTGCCGCAGCATCCTCTAGAGATAAAGACATTGCAAAGTCTAAGGGTAATAAAACGGAAACAGCTATTTTAGTAGGTAAATCTGTTGCAGAAAAAGCTATGAAAGCTGGTGTTGAGACTATTTCTTTTGATAGAGGTGGTTACTTGTATCATGGAAGAGTAAAATCATTAGCAGATGGTGCTAGAGAAGCAGGACTTAAATTTTAAGAGATTATGTATCAAAAATATAAAAACGCAGAATTAGTAAAACCAGGTGGACTCGAATTAAAAGATCATTTGGTTGGAGTACAGCGTGTAACTAAAGTAACAAAAGGTGGTAGAGCATTTGGTTTTTCTGCTATTGTGGTTGTAGGTAACGAGGAAGGTGTTGTAGGCCACGGTTTAGGAAAATCTAAAGATGTCGCCACAGCGATTGCAAAGGCGATTGAAGATGCTAAGAAAAATTTAGTGCGAATTCCAATTCTTAAAGGAACCCTACCACACGAGCAAAAAGGAAAGTTTGGTGGTGCACGTGTTAATATTATTCCAGCTGCTGCTGGTACAGGTGTAATTGCTGGTGGTGCTGTAAGAACAGTGCTTGAGGCCGTAGGTGTCCATGATGTTTTATCAAAATCTCAAGGATCCTCAAACCCTCACAATGTTGTTAAAGCTACATTTGACGCCTTATTACAATTAAGAGATGCTAAAGCTGTGGCCAAGGAACGTGGAATTTCACTTGAAAAAGTTTTTAACGGATAATCGATAGGACAACATGGCAAAGATTAAGATAACAAAAGTAAAAAGTGCGATTAAGCGTACCAAAAGACAAAAGCTAACATTAGAGGCTTTAGGTCTTAAGAAGATTGGACATTCAGTAGAGCACGATGCTACATCAAGTATTCTTGGTATGGTAAGAAAAGTTGAACATTTAGTTTCTGTTGAAGAAACAAAATAATATAACACTTAACAATGGATTTAAGTAATTTAAAACCTGCAGAGGGTTCAGTAAAAAATCAAGGAAAGCGCATTGGTCGTGGTCAGGGATCCGGTAAAGGTGGAACTGCCACAAGAGGTCACAAAGGTGCTAAGTCGCGTTCAGGTTATTCTAAGAAAATAGGATTTGAAGGTGGTCAAATGCCTTTGCAAAGACGTGTTCCTAAATTTGGTTTTACAAATATCAACCGCATAGAGTATCAAGTTGTAAACCTCGATACACTACAACGATTGGTAGATGAAAAGAAGGTTGAAGACAGTGTTGATTTCGACAATTTGTTATCTCTAGGATTAACTAGTAAAAATGAACTAGTTAAAATTTTAGGTAGAGGTGAGTTAAAAGCGAAATTAACAGTAACTGCTCATAAATTTACTGCTACAGCAAAGGCTGCTATTGAAGCTGCTGGTGGTGAAGCAGTAGTTTTATAAGAAGGTAAGGATGAAAATAATAGAAACATTAAAAAACGTTTGGAAAATCACAGAGCTTAAGGATAGAATTATTCTTACTTTAGGTTTATTATTGGTTTATCGTTTTGGTGCTCAGGTTGTATTACCAGGCATCGATATCAATAAACTTGGTGGTTTACAACAAGGAACTTCAGACGGACTCTTAGGATTGTTAAATGCCTTTACAGGTGGTGCTTTTGCTAATGCCTCTGTATTTGCGCTAGGTATCATGCCTTACATCTCGGCGTCTATTGTGGTTCAATTAATGGGTATTGCGATTCCTTATTTACAGAAACTCCAGAAAGAAGGGGCTAGTGGACAAAAGAAGATTACTCAAATTACGCGTTGGTTAACCATTGGTATTTGTTTGGTTCAAGCACCAGGTTATCTAGCGAGTATACCAGCATTATCGGGAGCTTCATCAATGGGGTCTTTATTAATGCCAGGTTTTGGTGAGAATATTTTCTACTTTTCTTCCGTAATTATTTTAGTTACAGGAACGGTGTTTGCCATGTGGTTAGGTGAAAAGATAACAGACAAAGGTATTGGTAATGGGATATCATTATTAATTATGGTTGGTATCATCGCAACACTTCCTCAGTCATTTGTTCAAAATATGTATTCACGACTTGAAGGGGGTAATGGTGGCTTGATGATGATTTTAATAGAATTATTAATTTGGTTTTTAATCATTTTAGCATCGGTCTTTTTAGTCATGGCAGTTCGAAAAATTGCCGTTCAATATGCAAGAAGAACGGCTTCTGGAGGCTATGAAAAAAATGTGTTTGGATCGCGTCAATTTTTGCCGCTTAAACTCAATGCTTCAGGTGTTATGCCAATTATCTTTGCGCAAGCTATTATGTTTGTTCCTGGTTTAATTGGAAAATCATCTTTCCTCAAGGATACCGGGGCAGGGCAGTGGATGCAAACTAATTTTCAAGACATGTTTGGGTTTTGGTACAACTTGATTTTTGCATTATTGATAATCGTATTTACGTACTTTTACACTGCAATTACGGTCCCTACAAATAAAATGGCAGACGATCTTAAACGAAGTGGTGGGTTTATCCCAGGAATTAGACCAGGATCTGAAACCTCAGAATATCTTGATAAAATTATGTCACAAATCACTTTGCCAGGTTCAATTTTCCTAGCATTGATTGCAATATTCCCTGCATTTATTGTTTCGTTATTGAAAGTGCAAGCAGGTTGGGCATTATTCTTTGGTGGTACATCTCTACTAATTATGGTGGGTGTCGCTATAGATACAATGCAACAGATTAATTCTTACCTGTTAAATAAGCATTATGATGGCTTAATGAAAACAGGAAAGAATAGAAAGGCGGTTGCGCAATAAGACATTTATATTATGGCAAAACAAGCAGCAATAGAGCAAGACGGAACGATTATAGAAGCATTATCTAATGCAATGTTCCGAGTAGAATTAGAAAATGGTCACATTGTGACGGCACATATCTCAGGTAAAATGCGTATGCATTACATCAAGTTGTTACCAGGAGATAAAGTAAAATTAGAAATGAGTCCTTACGATTTAACTAAGGCTCGCATAACTTATAGATACTAATATATGGTGAAACCTAAAGGTTCCATCTTACAATAGTTGTAAATACGATAACAAGATGAAAGTAAGAGCATCAGTAAAGAAAAGAAGCGCAGACTGTAAATTAGTGCGCAGAAAAGGTAGACTTTACGTCATTAACAAAAAGAATCCTAGATTCAAACAAAGACAAGGGTAATTATGGCAAGAATTGCAGGTGTAGACATACCAAAACAAAAAAGAGGAGTGATCTCTTTAACTTATATCTATGGAATAGGTAGAAGTAGAGCGAAGGATATTTTAGCTGTTGCTAAAGTAGACGAGAACACGAAAGTACAAGATTGGACTGACGATGAAATCGGAGCAATCCGAGAAACTGTTGGTGCTTTTAAAATCGAAGGCGAATTGCGTTCAGAAACACAGTTGAACATTAAGCGATTAATGGACATCGGGTGCTACAGAGGTATTCGTCATAGAGCAGGTCTTCCATTGAGAGGTCAACGTACTAAAAACAATTCTCGTACCCGTAAGGGAAGAAGAAAAACAGTTGCTAACAAGAAAAAAGTAACTAAATAATAATTAAGACATTAGTCATTAGTAATTAGACGTTAGATGAATCTGTCTGAAATGTAAAAGTTTAGGATTCTAACAACTAAAAGCTGACAACTAGAAACTAAAAAATATGGCAAAGTCAAGTGCAAAAAAACGTAAAGTAATTGTTGATGCAATTGGAGAGGCGCACATCACTGCCTCTTTTAATAACATCATTGTTTCTTTAACAAATAAAAAAGGTGACGTTATTTCTTGGTCATCCGCAGGAAAAATGGGCTTTAGAGGTTCTAAAAAGAATACTCCATATGCTGCGCAATTAGCTGCTGAAGATGCTTCTGCTGTTGCAAAAGAAGCTGGATTAAAGAAAGTGAAAGTTTATGTAAAAGGTCCAGGTAATGGTAGAGAATCTGCTATTAGATCTATACATAACGCAGGGATTGAAGTATCAGAAATTATTGATGTTACTCCATTACCACACAACGGATGTCGTCCACCTAAAAGACGTCGTGTATAATTTATGCACGGAAAGAAGTTAATAGCTAATGTTTATACCCTTATTATTGACTTTTTATGTGTAAATTTGCAAACTGAAAAAAAAATCATTAACAAGTATCAACGAGAGATTAACGCTTTTAGAAGGATAAGATTAAGACCTTAATTTTAGAAGCACTCTCCAAACAAATTTAAAATGGCAAGATATACTGGTCCTAAAACTAAAATAGCTCGTAAATTCGGACAAGCTATCTTCGGAGACGACAAAGCCTTCGAAAAAAGAAATTACCCTCCAGGGCAACACGGTAACAACCGTCGTCGTGGTAAAAAATCTGAATATGCTATCCAATTAATGGAAAAGCAGAAAGCTAAATATACCTACGGTATTTTAGAAAAGCAATTCAGAAATATGTTTAAAAAAGCAACTTCCGCTCAAGGAATTACAGGTGAAGTTTTACTTCAGTTGTGTGAATCGCGTTTAGACAATGTGGTATTTAGAATGGGAATCGCCCCTACAAGAAGCGGTGCAAGACAATTAGTATCTCACAGACACATTACAGTTAATGGCGAAAAGGTAAATATTCCTTCTTACCAATTAATGGCTGGCGATGTCGTTGGTGTTAGAGAAAAATCAAAATCACTAGAGGCTATTACAAATTCCTTAGCGAACTCTAGTAATGTTTACGAATGGATTACTTGGAATAATTCAACAATGGAAGGTACTTATGTTGCTGTTCCTGCTAGAATTCAGATTCCAGAGCAAATCAACGAACAATTTATCGTTGAACTTTACTCTAAATAATATATTAATCATATTGGGATTTAGCCAAAGGATTTATTGGTCATCTTCAAGCTTACAGATCGCGCAACTAAATAACAATTAAAACGAAGAAAAAAATGGCAATATTAAATTTTCAGAAGCCTGACAAAGTAATCATGATTGATTCTACTGATTTTGAAGGTAAATTTGAATTTAGACCTTTAGAACCAGGATACGGATTAACAGTAGGTAATGCTCTTAGACGAGTGTTGTTATCTTCCTTAGAAGGTTTCGCAATCACATCAGTTAGAATAGAAGGTGTAGACCATGAATTCTCTACAATTTCTGGTGTTGTTGAAGATGTTACAGAAATTATATTAAACTTAAAACAAGTTAACTTTAAGCGTCAAATTGATGAAGTGGATAACGAAACGGTTACAATTTCTATTTCTGGCCAAGAGCAAATCACTGCTGGTGATTTCCAAAAGTTCATTTCTGGTTTTCAAGTCTTAAATACAGATTTAGTGATCTGTAATGTAGACCCAAAAGTAAACATCAATATGGAAATTACCATTGAAAAAGGAAGAGGCTATGTTCCTGCTGAGGAAAACAAAAAAGCTTCTGCCCCAATTGGCACTATCTTTACCGACTCTATTTACACTCCTATTAAGAATGTAAAATACAGTATTGAAAATTTCCGTGTTGAACAAAAAACAGATTACGAAAAATTAATTTTCGAAATCATTACCGACGGATCGATTCATCCAAAAGATGCCTTAACCGAGGCGGCTAAGATATTAATTCATCACTTCATGTTATTCTCTGATGAGCGTATCACGCTTGAGGCAGATGAAATTGCACAAACTGAAACTTATGATGAAGAATCTCTTCACATGAGACAACTATTGAAAACTAAATTAGTTGACATGGATCTTTCTGTACGTGCCCTTAATTGTTTAAAAGCTGCTGAGGTAGATACTTTAGGCGACTTGGTATCTTTCAATAAAAATGATTTAATGAAGTTCAGAAACTTTGGAAAAAAATCTTTAACTGAGCTTGAAGAGCTTGTTAATGTTAAAGGACTTAATTTCGGAATGGATTTAAGTAAATATAAGTTAGATAAGGACTAAAGATTGATGATAAACGAATGACGATGTCTTGTAATTTGTATTCGTAAGTCAAAAATCCTAAGTTAAAAATTAAATATATTATTAATCATATTTTGCTCCTCAAATAATGAGTTTGGTAGCAAGATGATAAAACAAGAGTCATGAGACACGGAAAAAAATTCAATCACCTAAGTAGGCAAACAGCCCATAGAAAGGCAATGTTAGCTAATATGGCATGTTCGTTAATAGAACACAAACGTATTAACACAACAGTTGCTAAAGCCAAGGCGCTAAAGCAATTTGTAGAGCCAATGATTACAAAGTCTAAATCAGATACAACGCATAATCGTCGTATTGTTATGGCTAAGCTAAGACAAAAAGATGTGGTTGCTGAATTGTTTAGAGATGTAGCCCCTAAAATTGGTGATCGTCCAGGTGGATATACACGAATCATCAAATTAGGAAACAGACTTGGTGATAATGCTGATATGGCAATGATTGAACTGGTAGATTATAACGAAATTTACAACGCGGATAAAGCACCTAAGAAAACAACTCGTAGAAGTAGACGTGGCGGTAGCAAAACGACTACCACGCCAGTTGTAGAAACAAAAGCTTCAAACGAAGAAGAATAAATGTTAATAAGCATTAATAAATATAAAGGATAAACTAGTTTAGTTTATCCTTTTTTTTTGGAATTTTGCAAAGCGTTATTTTGAGCGCATGCGGTTTGAAAACAAAAAAATTAAAATGGTCTTAAATATATGTCACAAGTGGATGCGCTAAAATTCTATTGCTGCGAAAATTGATGATGAGCGAACAGTTGTGGTCTTAAATAGTATATATAACACATGAAATATAGACAAAGAAAAAAAGCACTAATTTTATTGGCAGACGGTACTATTTTTTATGGTAAATCCATAGGAAAAGAAGGTTCAGCTTTTGGTGAAGTTTGCTTTAATACGGGTACAACGGGTTATCAAGAAATTTTTACCGATCCTTCATATTACGGGCAGCTCATGGTTACCACCAATGCACATATTGGAAATTACGGAACAATGGAGGATGAAGTAGAGTCTGATTCGATTAAAATAGCAGGTTTAATATGTAAAAATTTTAGTTTTGAATATTCTAGACCCGCAGCAGATGCCTCACTAGAAGAATTCTTTGAGAAATATAATACTTTGGCTATCGCAGATGTAGATACGCGAGCTTTGGTGAGTTATATTAGAGATCACGGTGCTATGAACGCTGTTATTTCTACTGAAGTAGAGAACATCGAAGAGCTAAAAAAACAATTGGCAGAGGTGCCTTCAATGGAAGGCTTAGAATTAGCTTCAAAAGTATCCACAAAAACGCCTTATTTTTACGGTGATGAAAATGCAACCTACAAAATTGCAGCTTTAGATATTGGTATAAAAACCAATATTCTTAGAAATTTGGCCAAACGCGATGCTTATATTAAAGTGTTTCCATACAACGCGAAATTTGAGGATTTAGAAGCCTTTAATCCAGATGGATATTTTTTATCTAATGGACCTGGCGATCCTGAACCTCTAACCGATGCCGTTGCCTTAACAAAAGAAATCCTCGCTAAAAACAAACCATTATTTGGTATTTGTTTGGGGCATCAGGTTATTGCTCTGGCAAACGGAATATCAACCTACAAAATGCATCATGGTCATAGAGGGATCAACCATCCTGTAAAAAATTTAGTAACTGGTAAAGGAGAAATTACGTCACAAAATCATGGATTTGCTATCAATAGAGAAGAAACTGAAGCCAATGCTGATGTTGAAATTACACACGTACATCTTAACGATCATACCGTTGCAGGAATTAAATTGAAAAATAAAAACTGCTTTTCAGTACAGTACCATCCTGAAGCTGGTCCGGGACCAAATGATTCCTTGTATTTGTTTGATCAATTTATAGAAAATATGAAGACGAGCTAAATAACAATAACGCAATAAATTAGAACTTTTATTGCGTTTTTTTAGTTCCGAAAACATTATCGTAAGTATATACCATAAATATGATTTTTGTGCTGTTTTAAGCCTCAGATTTTCGTAAATTTGAGATAAATCAACATTAAAAATTTTATAAAATGAGTATAATAATCAATGTACATGCCCGACAAATTTTAGATTCTAGAGGAAATCCTACCGTAGAAGTCGACGTTATAACAGAAAATGGGGTCATGGGAAGAGCCGCTGTGCCTTCAGGTGCTTCAACGGGAGAGCACGAAGCTGTTGAGTTGAGAGATGGAGGTACCTCTTACATGGGCAAGGGAGTTTTAAAAGCTGTTGAAAATGTAAATTCAGTAATCGCTCAAGAATTATTGGGTGCCTCTGTATTTGAACAAAATGCAATAGATCAGTTAATGATTGAGTTAGACGGTACTCCTAATAAATCGAAATTAGGCGCAAATGCCATTTTAGGAGTGTCTTTAGCTGTTGCAAAGGCAGCAGCAATTGAATTAGGCATGCCCTTATATCGCTATATCGGTGGAGTTTCCGCAAACACATTACCGGTACCTATGATGAATATCATTAATGGGGGTTCTCATAGTGATGCGCCTATAGCATTCCAAGAGTTTATGATAATGCCAGTAAAGGCAAAAAACTTTACGCATGCCATGCAAATGGGAACAGAAATATTCCATAATCTTAAAAAAGTATTGCATGACAGAGGTTTAAGCACTGCAGTAGGTGATGAAGGTGGTTTTGCGCCTAATTTACCTGGAGGAACCGAGGATGCTTTAGACACTATTAAAGTGGCCGTAGAAAAGGCAGGTTACAAACTTGGTGATGATGTAATGATTGCTCTAGATTGTGCTGCGGCAGAATTTTATAAAGATGGGAAATACGACTACACACTTTTTGAAGGTGATAAAGGCGTAGTGAGAACGAGTAAAGAACAAGCTGAATATCTAACCGAATTGGCTTCAAAATATCCTATCATATCAATTGAAGATGGTATGGATGAAAACGACTGGGACGGTTGGAAAGATTTAACTGAAAAAATAGGAGATAAAGTACAGCTTGTTGGAGATGACTTATTTGTAACAAACGTAGAGCGCTTGGCAAGAGGAATTGACAATGGTATTGCCAACTCTATATTAATCAAGGTGAATCAAATCGGATCGCTTACAGAGACCATTGCTGCCGTAAATATGGCAAAAAATGCAGGTTATACTTGCGTTATGTCTCATAGATCTGGTGAAACAGAGGACAATACCATTGCAGATTTGGCTGTGGCTTTAAACACAGGACAAATAAAAACCGGTTCTGCTTCGCGAAGCGATCGTATGGCAAAATACAACCAGTTGTTACGTATTGAGGAAGAGTTAGGCGATGTCGCTTATTTCCCGCAACAGAACGCCTTCAAAGTGAAGTAAGATTTTCAACTTTATAATAACTAAAAGCGACTACTGTAAAAAGTAGGTCGCTTTTTTTTTGTCAATAATTTAAGTGTTGTTAAAACCGTTATAAATCTACTTCCGAAATCGTTTGATATTTTGTACCTTTATTGTTCTAAAATTATTCAATAAAACTTTAAAATATGTCAGATAAAGCGACCCTAGAAATTAATGGAAAAAAGTATGAATTCCCAGTTTTAACAGGCTCAGAAAATGAAGTTGCTATAGATATTCAATCCTTAAGGAGTGCAACGGGTGGTGTTATCACCTTAGATCCTGGTTATAAAAACACAGGAAGTTGTGAGAGTGCCATTACATTTTTAGATGGTGAAAAAGGTATTTTACGATATAGAGGGTATTCTATTGAAGAGCTAGCGGAAAAAGCAGATTTTCTCGAGGTGGCTTATCTTTTAATTTTCGGTGAATTACCAACTAAGCAGCAGCATAGTAAATTTCATACGGACATTAAATCGCATTCGGTTGTAGATGACGATATTAAAAAAATATTAGATGCCTTTCCTAAGTCTGCACATCCAATGGGTGTGTTATCGTCTTTAACAAGTGCATTGACGGCTTTTAATCCGTCTTCGGTAGATGTGAACTCCGAACAAGACATGTATAATTCTATAGTAAGAATTTTAGGCAAGTTTCCGGTTTTAGTGGCATGGACCATGCGTAAAAAAAGAGGATTACCATTAGATTATGGGGACGACAAATTAGGATATGTTGAAAACGTTTTAAAAATGATGTTTAAGAGTCCTAATGGTGAGTACAAGCAAAACCCAATACTCATAGACGCCTTAGATAAGTTACTCATTTTACATGCAGATCACGAACAAAACTGCTCTGCCTCAACAGTGAGAATTACAGGTTCTTCACATGCGGGTTTATTTGTTTCTCTCTCGGCAGGGATATCAGCGTTATGGGGACCATTGCATGGTGGTGCTAACCAAGCCGTTTTAGAAATGCTGGAAGCCATTAAACAAGATGGCGGTGACAGTAAGAAGTATATGGCAAAGGCAAAAGATAAAGACGATCCATTTAGATTAATGGGCTTTGGTCACCGCGTTTATAAAAACTTTGATCCACGTGCGCGAATAATTAAAAAAGCTGCGGATGAGGTATTAAGTGACTTAGGTGTTGAGGATCCTATTTTAGACATCGCTAAATCTCTTGAAAAAGAAGCCTTAAGTGATCCTTATTTTGTAGAGCGAAAGCTTTATCCAAATGTTGATTTTTACTCAGGAATTATCTATAGAGCTATGGGCATACCTATTGAAATGTTTACGGTTATGTTTGCCCTGGGTCGTTTGCCAGGTTGGATAGCACAGTGGCGTGAAATGCGCTTGCGAAAAGAACCAATTGGTCGTCCAAGACAACTTTATACTGGTGAAACAAACAGAGCTTATAAAACTATTGATAAAAGATAGTACACCATACTAATTTTGATAAGAGGCTTTCTGAAAAGCAACATTTACTGTCGTAGCAAATGCAGCTGAGAAACTTAAAATCGAGAGGTTTAAAAGTAACTCGATGATGATCAAGAAGACAGAGTGGATACGATCCATGCTTTTCAAAAGGCCTCTTTTTTTGTTATCAAAACCCCATGAAATTAAATATTCAAAACGAAACATCCAAGTTAAGAGCTGTTATTTTAGGTACTGCCAAAAGTAATGGTCCTGTTCCTGCAATAGAAAATGCGTACGATCCAAAGTCAATTGAACATATAAAAGCGGGTACGTATCCCAAAGAGAGCGACATGATAGCGGAGATGGAAGCTGTTGAAACGGTTCTAAAAAAATATAATGTTACGGTGTACAGACCAAATGTTATTGAGAATTACAACCAAATTTTTGCCAGAGATATTGCGTTTGTTATAGAAGACAAGCTCATTGAAGCCAATATATTACCAGAGAGAGAACGCGAGTATAAAGCTATAAACGGTGTCATTCGTCAAATTGACAAAGATAAAATTATCGTTTTACCAGAAGAATGTCACGTAGAAGGTGGTGATGTAATGCCTTGGAACGATTATATTTTTATGGGTACGTATTCTGGTGAGGATTATTCAGATTACATAACGGCCAGAACAAATAGGGCTGCGGTAGAAGCAATTCAAAAAATATTTCCGCATAAAAAGATAAAGGCTTTTGAACTTCGAAAGTCCAATACAGATCCACGAGAGAATGCTCTGCACTTAGATTGTTGTTTTCAACCTTTAGGAAAAGATAAGGCCATTCTTCACAAAAATGGGTTTTTAATCGAAACTGAATACCAATGGTTAGTGGATTTTTTCGGTAAGGAAAATATATTCGAAATTACTAAAGATGAAATGTATCAAATGAATAGTAATGTATTTTCAATTTCTGAGGAGGTGATTATTTCTGAACAAAATTTCACTAGGTTAAATGCTTGGTTGCGAAGCAATGGCTTTACAGTTGAAGAAGTCCCTTACGCCGAGATAGCTAAACAGGAAGGTCTTTTGCGTTGTTCTACAATGCCTTTAGTGAGAGATTAATTACTTACGGTACAGAAAATAATTATTAACGAGATTGATGTATTCGTGCTTCGCTTCGTCTTCACTTATATTTTTAACTTGAAAAAGCGCGTTTGTTTTAAATGCATTAATTATGGGTTTACTACTGCTTGGTCTACTATAATTATTGGTCGCCTTTTTGTAATAGGCGTACAAGCGCAATAGAAAATCCGCTGGGAAAGGTTCTGAATAATCGTTTACACGATCAACGGCTGCTTTAAATTCTATATCTAATTCTTCAGAAGTCATTTATTTCATTTCTGCAATAATACTCTCTCCACCCCGAACATTTTGATTCAGTTTTACTTTAATTTCTGCATCTAAAGGTAAAAATAAATCAACTCTCGAACCAAATTTTATAAAACCAGAATCTGCTCCTTGTATAGCTTTGGTGTTCAGTGTCGCATAATTGACAATGCGTTTGGCCATTGCTCCTGCAATTTGTCGGTATAAGACTTTACCAAAAGTTTTATTTTCAACAACGACGGTGGTACGTTCATTTTCTTCACTAGATTTTGGGTGCCATGCTACTAAAAATTTTCCAGGATGGTACTTGCTATAGCTTACACTTCCACTAATAGGATAGCGTGTTACATGTACATTAATAGGCGACATAAACACAGAAACTTGTACCCGCTTATCTTTAAAAACTTCATTTTCAAAAACCTCCTCTATAACTACAACCTTGCCATCTACAGGTGCTAACGCTTGTTTGTCATTGACCTGTGTTTGGCGTTTTGGATTTCTAAAAAACTGAAGAATCAACAAGAATACAATGAGAATAGCTATCATTAACCCTTTTCTAAGCCACTCGTTTGTTGCAAATGCATCGATTAAAAAGAACAATCCAACAACAATAACTAACGTAATAAATATAATTTTATGTCCTTCTTTATGAAACATAGCGTATAATTCTTAAAAATAAATATATAAAT
>CAYMDB010000026.1:11317-15843 GCA_964388865.1 uncultured Flavobacteriaceae bacterium | reverse complement strand
CCCTTCTTGAACTCGAACCAATCCCGAAAGCTTTCGGGACTCTGATTAACAGTCAAACGCTCTAACTTCCGATAACTATCGGAAGAGCTAAAGAGGAATAAAATTCCATTTTCTAGTGTGTTTTAGAAGGCACTAATCTTCTCTTATCTAACATCCCCTTCTTGAACTCGAACCAATCCCGAAAATTTTCAGGACATGATTAACTGTCAATTACTCTATCTTCCAAAAATTATCGAAAGCTTGTTAAAGAACGGTTTTTTTCGCCTTAGCGAGCGCAAATATAAATTATTTTTTTAATTGCACCAATATGAAACTTCATTTTTTTTGAAGTTATCTCAGACTTGTAATTTAGTTAGTAATGGCCTTAAAAACATCATTACCATTAGCAAATAATACTAAAGCAATTAAAATAAAAAATCCGACAATTTGAGCACGCTCTAAGAATTTTTCACTTGGCTTTCTGCCTGAAATCATTTCATACAATAAAAACATCACATGACCACCATCTAAAGCCGGAATAGGGAGTAAGTTTAGAATTGCTAGCATAATCGATAAAAATGCAGTTAATCCCCAAAAATAAGGCCAGCTCCATACCGGTGAAAACTGATCGTAAATAGCTTTAAATCCACCTAATCCTTTATAGGCACCTGTACTTGGGTTAAATATTGCTGCTAGCTGATCTCCATAATTACTTATGGTTTTGGTGAATTTATGCCAACCCGCACCAAAACTTTCGCCTAAGCTGTATTCTTTTCTAATGATGTTGTAGTAGCCCAGTTCATCAAATCGAGTTGGATTATTAAACGGTCGTATACCAAATTTACCATCCCCGTCTAAAATTAATTCTTCAGTAAGTGTCGTATTATCTTCTCTTAATACCGTGACATTAACAGTTGTGTCTTTTAAGTCTTTAGTGATTTCTTCAAGCTGATCAAAATACTTCAACTCCACCCCGTTAATGCTGGTAATAATATCACCTACTTTTAGATTTTTACCTACGTTTAGTGAGGAATCTGCCACTTCGCCTACCATAAAAGGAATGCGATACTCAAAATTTCTCTTGCTTTTACTAGACGAATACTTTCCTAAAAAGTCTTCAGGTAAGTCTATTGTTTTTTTTTCGCCATTTCTATCAATGGTTATTTTCTCAGCACTAATTAGGTTAAAACCGATATCAGAATCGTTAACAATAGGCGTATCATTTATGGCTAAAATTTTATCGCCTGTTTGAAAACCAAACTCTAATAAGGCTGGGTTGTCTATCCAATACCCATCCTTTAAGCTATCTACTTCGATATCAGAATCTCCGTAAGCAAAAGATATCGCTACATATATAACATATGCTAAAATAAAATTCACGGTAACTCCGCCTAACATAATGATTAATCGTTGCCAAGCAGGTTTCGAACGAAATTCCCAAGGTTTTGGTGGCTGAGCCATTTGTTCCTTATCCATGCTCTCGTCAATCATTCCTGAGATTTTAACGTAACCTCCTAAAGGTAGCCAACCAATGCCGTAAACCGTATCACCTATTTTTTTCTTGAAAAGCGAAAACTTGACATCAAAAAAGAGATAAAATTTTTCGACTTTAGTTTTAAAAAGTTTTGCTGGTATAAAATGCCCAAGCTCATGTAATACAATCAAAAGCGATAAGCTCAGTAAAAATTGAGATATTTTTATAACAAATTCCATGTAATAATTTTCAAATTTCGATTGACAAAAGTAAGGCTTTTATATGAAATCTATTTTAAAAGAAATACTAATAAATTCCTGATTAAAACACCAAAAATATTTCACTTTTATTCCTTCAATTTTTAATAATTCGTTTATAAATTATTCCATTTTCTGTTTGAAATTGCACCACTAATAAACCCGATGCTAAAGTGTTTAAATCAAGCTGTGCAGTCCAGCCGCTCTCGAATACCATCTGACCTAAATTATTGTAAATCTTAATGCTTTCTACTTCTATGGTTGCTGGTTTTTTAATATGAATTACAGACCTTGTTATGCTTGGATAAATCAATAAATCGGTCGCTAAGTTAAAATCGTCAGTAGTTAATGTGACGCTGTTGTTTTTTGAGATTAGATGATAATCAGGGTCAAAAACAATATTTTGTACTGTAAAATCAACAGTTTCAAAAAACTGCTGGTTGTCGGTGTTATGGTCAAAAACAAGATTTAAAGTCTCCCCCAACGTACCCTCTACTCGCAGCGGTACGCCAGCCTCAAAGAATGCAACAGATGGGTGACTTTGTGTTTGAGCAATTAGGACTTGTAATTGATTTCCAGTTTGATTCCAACTAACATTATAACTAGGATAGCCTTCATTATAAATCCAATCGTTGAAAAATTCATCTAAAGTTTCTCCCGTAGATAGCTCCATAGCATCCTCAAAATCTTGAGTTTTTGCAAAGTCATAGGCTAAAGTTGGGGTCGCTAAATAATCTTGTAAGCCTTGATAAAAATTAGTATCACCGAGTTTTTTACGCAACATATGTAGCACCATGGCTCCTTTATTATAACTTAAACGACTGTTAAAAATTCTACTAACACTTGTCGTGTCTTGGTCCGTTAGATACACTGCTCCATATGGTAGTGCCGTGATATTATTGATAGTTTGTTGTCGCCACGTTTTAAAATTAGTTTCGCCATCTAAGTTCTCAATAGTTAAGGCCGCCAAATAGGTTGCAAACCCTTCATTTAACCAAATATCTTTCCAGCTTCCACAAGTAATTTTATTTCCAAACCACTGATGAGCAAGTTCGTGTGCAATAAGTCCTCTACCAAACGACCCCATAAAGGATACGGTTGTGTGCTCCATACCACCGCCCCATCCAAATTGGGCATGACCATACTTTTCGTCTGCAAACGGGTAATCTTCAAATAGGTCTATAAACAAATTCATAACGTCTACAGTAACACCGGTGCTGTTTTGTGCCGTGACTAAGTTTTCTGGATACACATAGTTTACAATCTCAAAAAAACTTCCATTATTTGAAACCTGGTGTGTATAGACTTCATAATTGGTTACTGCAATCGCAATTAAATATGCGGGAATGGGATGTCTATGTTTGTAATGAGTGATTTTTTCGGAATTCACAACCGATTGACTCAGTTCTATACCATTAGACACGGCAACATAGGCTTCATTAGAAGGATTAAACTCTGGGGTGTTTATATACACATCGATAGAGTCTATTTTGTCAATTAGATCTTGTTTACATGGCCACCACCCTTTAGCGCCGTAGGGCTCAGAGAGTGTCCAAACAATTGGATCGCCATTATGTGTAGACTGCTCAAAAGATCCAAAACCAGAACTTACAGGATTGCCAGAATAAGAAACAGTGAGCGAATCTAATACACCCTGACTCTGGGCAAGCGGTAAGGTAATTACCAATTCGTCATTTGTGTTTTGAACGAAGCTTAAACTATTTCCGCGTTGCAATACTTGAGATACGGCCATATTATCCGCCAAATCAAAAGTAACCTCAGTCATTTCCTCTTTCGCTTCGAAATAAGTAGTTATATCCCCAGAGATTGCTGGCTGAGCCGGATTGACATTTAATTCTAAGCGGTGGTATTTAACGTCGTAATTACCTGTATTTGGGTTTTGTACACTCATCATTTGGCGCAGTGCAGATTTCGATTCGGAACTTCGTATAGCTTCTAAGGTACCGTTATAATCTTGCGCCCAAATCTGTGTGGCAAATAGTGCTAATAAGCATGCTAAATATGGTTTCATAAGAGCAGTTTTTAATGTTAAAAATAAGGCATTTATATAGAATCAGTCGTATTTTTGTAATCAATTTTTTTTAACACGTCTTTGTATGTTGTCCTTTTTTAAAGAATACAAAAAGTTCGGAATCTTCTTTTCAGTGCTTTGCGTCATAATAATCGCTATTATTTACAATATTTTGAACGTTAAGCAACCGCTACCTATTTACCAACCTGCGATGGTCAGTGAGGAATTAGTGGATAGTACAATTCAGCATCAAAAAAAATATCACACCATTGCGGATTTTAGTCTGATTAACCAAAACGGAGAGCTGATTACTCAAGATACTTACAAGGATAAAATATATGTTGCTGACTTCTTTTTCACAACATGCCAAACGATTTGTCCGATTATGACTGATCACATGTATCAAATTCAAAAAGAAATACTTAATGATGATGAAGTGATGTTACTATCACATTCTGTGACTCCTCAAATTGATAGCGTCGCGCAACTCAAAAAATACGCTATTGAAAAGGGGGTTATTGATAGCAAATGGAATTTAGTTACCGGCGATAAAAAGCAAATCTATGAACTCGCTAGAAAAAGTTATCTCGCGGTAAAAACCGATGGTAACGGCGATGCTTATGATATGATTCATACAGAAAATTTTATGCTAATCGATAAGAAGCGTCAAATTAGAGGATTTTATGATGGGACAAAGCGCGAGGATATCGATAAGCTACTTAAAGATATAGCGTCTTTAAAAGAGCAATCCTAAATTCTTTCATTGAATGATTTTAAGCACTAA
>CAYMDB010000026.1:0-11307 GCA_964388865.1 uncultured Flavobacteriaceae bacterium | reverse complement strand
AAGAAGAATCATAAATTCTTCAAAAATTGGTTTTACCTACTTAAATTTTTAGCTTATTTTTGCTTCTTTAAAATTAATCTAAATAAGGATAAGCTTGAAATTAGCAGATTTAAAACGTGGGCAAAAGGGTATCATTAAAGATGTATCTTCAATTCATGTTCCCTTAAAACTCCTTGAAATGGGCTGTCTTCCTGGTAATTCCGTAGAGCTTGTTCAAGTAGCTCCATTTGCAGACCCTATGTATCTTAACATTAACGGAACGCATTTGGCGATACGAAAAGAAACAGCGATTCATATACAAATAGAGACCATAAATGAGTAAACAGATTAATGTCGCTTTAATAGGAAATCCTAATACGGGTAAGACTTCTGTTTTTAACGCCCTGACAGGTCTCAATCAAAAAGTTGGAAATTATCCTGGAATAACCGTTGAAAAAAAAGAGGGAATCTGCAAATTACCGCGAGGAGTAAAGGCCCATATTATCGATTTACCCGGAACCTACAGTTTAAATGCATCGTCACTCGATGAAAATGTTGTTATTGAACTGTTGCTAAATAAAAATGACAAAGACTTTCCTGATGTGGCAGTTTTGGTGAGTGATGTTGAAAACCTAAAGCGTAACTTGCTTCTTTTTACACAGCTTAAAGACTTAGAAATCCCAACCATATTAGTAATTAATATGGCAGACCGTATGGTCTATAAAGGCATTACCTTAGACATTGCCTATTTAGAAAAAGAACTTAAAACTAAAATTGCTTTAGTAAGTACCCGAAAAAATAATGGCATAGATAAGCTTAAAGAATTAATTGCAAACTACAGAGAGCTCTCTATTGAACCTTGTTTAAATGCCTCAGCCATAGATGACCAGTATTTTGATAACCTTAGAAAAGCCTTTCCTAATCAATTACTCTATAAACTTTGGCTGGTAATTACCCAAGATGTAAATTTTGGAAAAACCGACAGACAGACCATTGACGCAGTTTCTGATTTTAAAACAAAATCTAAAGCAGATCTCAAAAAACTTCAGCAAAAAGAGACTATAAAACGTTATCAATTCATTAACGAGACCCTAAAAAAAGGACAAACTATCGACCTTAAAACGGCCAAAGATTTAAGGATAAAATTAGATCGAATTCTCACGCACAAAGTCTGGGGTTATTTAATTTTTGGTATTATTCTATTAACTATTTTTCAGGCAATTTACGACTGGTCTAGTGTCCCTATGGACTTTATTGATGGCTTGTTTGCCTCTTTAAGTCAATACGCAAAAGATACCCTCCCTAGTGGTGCATTCACAGATTTAATTTCAGAAGGAATCATCCCAGGACTCGGAGGCATTGTCATTTTTATACCCCAAATCGCCTTTTTATTTTTGTTTATTTCTATTTTGGAAGAAAGCGGCTATATGAGTCGTGTGGTCTTTTTAATGGATAGAATTATGCGTCGTTTTGGGCTTAGTGGTAAAAGTGTTGTGCCACTTATTTCTGGTACTGCTTGTGCTATTCCAGCCATCATGGCAACGCGTAATATTGAAAGTTGGAAAGAACGCCTCATCACCATTTTAGTCACACCACTAACAACTTGTTCTGCAAGATTACCTGTATACCTTATTATAATTGCTTTAGTTATTCCTGAAGGACGCATTTTAGGTTTAAGCTATCAAGCCCTGACCTTAATGTTGCTCTACTTAATTGGTTTCGCTGCCGCCGTAGGTTCTGCTTATCTCTTGAATAAAATTTTAAAGATTAAAAGTAAAACCTTTTTCGTGGTAGAAATGCCTAATTACAAATTACCGCTGCTTAAAAATGTAGGCCTAACCGTTTTAGAAAAAACAAAGGCCTTTGTTTTTGGAGCTGGTAAAATTATTCTGGCCATCTCCATTGTGCTTTGGTTTTTAGCATCGTATGGGCCAGGTAAAAACTTTAATAATGCTGAAAACATCGTTACAAAGCAATATGCTTCCGATAATTTAAGCAATGACGAGCTACATGAAAAAATTGCATCCCATAAATTAGAACACTCCTTTATTGGTATCGCCGGTCATGCTATTGAACCAGCGATTAGACCTTTGGGCTACGACTGGAAAATTGGTATCGCCATAGTGAGTTCGTTTGCGGCGCGCGAGGTTTTTGTAGGAACCCTAGCTACCATTTACAGTGTTGGAAGTGATGAAGAAGAGACTATTAAAAATAGAATGGCTGGCGAAGTGAATCCTATGCTAGGCGGACCTCTATTTAATTTTGCTTCTGGTATATCCTTGTTACTCTTTTACGCTTTTGCGATGCAGTGCATGAGCACACTCGCTATTGTTAAACGCGAAACCAACACTTGGAAATGGCCGCTCTATCAACTTGTTATTATGACAGCTTTTGCATACCTTGTAGCCTTTATAGCTTATCAAGTTTTAAAATAAATGAACAGCATTATTCAAAACATACTCGTATTTTCTGCACTAGCCTTAGCAATCGCATTTTTGGTTAGAAAATTTATTTGGACTCCAAAGAAAAATTCAACATCAGCCTGTGGCAGTGATGATAGCTGTGGTGGCTGCCATTAAACCTTTTTTACATAAAGATTTTTAGCAACGCTTTGCGACACCACAATGACAGTATCGTCTAAAGCGATTTTTACAGAATGATCATAAGGTTCCTTGTGTTTTACGGTGACAATGGTTCCGAGACCAATTTGATTGCTGTCTAAGTATTTTAAAAATGTGGTGGAGGTATCGTCTACGCCTACACATTTATAGCTAGAACCAACTTCGGCTTTTGCCAAAACTACTTTTTCTATATGCTGAAATTTTCCCTCTTTATTTGGAATGGGATCTCCATGAGGATCTTGAGTAGGATATTCTAAAAAAGCATCTAGTTGATCCACTAGTTTTTCAGACTTAATATGCTCTAAATGTTCGGCGACTTCATGAACCTCATCCCAAGAAAAGTTGAGTTTTTCTACTAAGAACACTTCCCAAAGTCTATGCTTTCTTATAATATTTACCGCAACACGCTTGCCTTGCGCTGTTAATGTAACCCCTTGGTATTTTTTATAATCGGTGTAGTTTTTTGCCGATAATTTTTTGATCATATCCGTTACAGAGGAAGCCTTGGTTTGCATGGCTTCAGCTATAGCATTTGTATTAACAGTGTTTTCGCCATTGTTCGCCAAGTGGTAAATAGCCTTAATATAATTTTCTTCCGTAAGTGTAATCATAACCAGAGTATGTACTGCAAATATAGAAAAGATATCCTTTATAATTTCTATTTTTAGATTAGTCTAAATATTATTTTATATTTGCTGAAATTTATTTCAAAATGAAACTAATTAATTTTATTTTTTATCTTTTTAGTCTTTCGGCAACAGCACAATCCACCTTCAGTGTAAAGGGCTACGTTTTATCTCAAGGCGAACCGCTTCCGTTTGCAAATATTTATATTGAAAACAGTACTAAAGGAACTACAACCAATGAAAAAGGGGCCTTCGTAATCAACAATCTAGAACCAGGAGAATACACTTTAGCAGCCTCATTTACAGGCTATGTTGTTCAAAATAGAACCGTAATAATTAAGAATAAGTCTGTTTCTGTAACCTTTAACCTAGATGAAAATGATTCCTTAGATGAAGTCATTATTACAGGAACTCTCAAACCCGTTTCAAGATTAGAAAGTCCAATTCCAGTAGAAGTTTACAGTTCCTCTTATTTGAAGAAAAATCCAACACCAAATATATTTGAAGCCCTTCAGCTGGTTAATGGTGTGCGTCCACAATTAAATTGCAATGTCTGTAATACGGGCGACATTCATATTAACGGGTTAGAAGGACCGTACACCTTAGTTCTCATAGACGGCATGCCTATAGTCAGCGGTTTATCTACGGTTTATGGTTTGTCTGGCATTCCTAATTCGCTTATAGAACAGATTGAAATTGTTAAAGGACCTGCCTCCTCACTATATGGAAGTGAAGCGGTTGGAGGTTTAATTAATGTGATTACAAAGTTGCCAGAAAATGCTCCACTTTTTTTTGCCGACGGATTTATTTCAGGTTGGGGTGAGTTTAACTTAGATCTTGGTTTGAAAGCTAAGGTGGGTGAAAAAGCAACGGTGTTATTTGGCACCAACTATTTTAAATTTGATGAAATTATAGACAATAATGGCGATAACTTTACAGACTTAACTTTACAAAATCGAATTTCGGTTTTTCAAAAATGGGACTTTAAAAGAGCTAAGAAGAGAAAATTTTCTATAGCGGGGCGTTATTTTTACGAAGATCGTTGGGGAGGAGAATTGCAATGGAACAAAAACTTTAGAGGAGGAGATGAAATTTATGGTGAAAGTATTTATACCTCACGCTTTGAGATTTTTGGCAATTATGAATTTCCAATTGCCGAAAAAGTAAATTTTCAATTTTCTTATGCTGACCATGATCAGAATTCCGTCTACGGTGACACACCCTATTTGGCAGAACAACGTATTGGCTTCGGTCAATTGGTGTGGGATAAAAGAATTAACAAACACAGCTTAATATTCGGTGCAGCCTTACGCTACAATTATTACAACGACAATACTACGGCCACAGTAAATGCAGATGAAGTAACGATTCCTTCCATCTTTATTCAAGATGAAATTAGCTTTAATAAAAAACAAAGTCTATTGTTAGGCACACGTTTAGACTACGATAGAAGACATGGCACTATTTTTACACCACGCTTGGCCTATAGGCATAAGCCAACTGTTGATGATATTATCCGATTAAATGCAGGAACTGGATTTAGGGTCGTTAATCTTTTTACAGAGGAACACGCTGCTCTCACAGGTGCTAGAGATGTTATTATTAAGGAAACCCTAAACCCTGAAGCATCGTATAATCTTACACTTAATTATTTGAAAAAAATATATCTGAAAAATAGTATGTATTTCACATTTGATACCTCAGCATGGTACACCTATTTTACCAATGCCATTATAGCCGATTACGACACCAGTCCAAATCAGATTATTTATGATAATTTAGATGGGTATTCTACCTCAAAAGGCCTAAATTTAAATATTGATGCGGTGTTTAATAGTAGTGTTAGAGCTTCTGTAGGAGCTACATATCAAGATGTGTCTAAGGTTGAAAATGGTGAGCGCACACAACAAATTTTAACGGAACAGTATTCAGGGGTTTGGTCTCTTTCTTATAAGAATTACACCACCAATCTCACATTTGATTATACCGGAACTCTGTACGGTCCTATGCGGCTACCGCTGCTCAGTGACTCGGATCCACGCCGCAAATACTCATCAACGTGGAGCATTCAGAATATTCAAATTACTTATGATAAATTAAAGAATATTGAAATCTATGGAGGTGTTAAGAATCTATTAAACTGGACACCAAACAGACGTAATCCTTTCATTATTGCAAGAGCAAACGACCCATTTGACCAAAACGTAGAGTTTGATGCCAATGATAATGTTATAGCAACCGACCAAAACCCCTATGCACTAACTTTCGATCCCTCTTACGTCTATGGACCTAATCAAGGTATACGATTCTTCTTTGGTTTACGCTACAAATTAAATTAATACTAATTTTTTTAGTACATTCACATAAAATTTTTAGAGTTATGAAAAAAACCATTTTCCTTGTTGTTTTCACCTTATTTTTAACGGCGTGCAAAAACAAATCGCAATCTAACGGCAAACTCAATGTGGTAACCACAACCACTATCATTACGGATATCGTTACTAATATTGGCGGCGACCGAATTAATATTTCAGGTTTAATGGGAAGTGGTGTAGATCCGCATCTTTATAAAGCCAGTGAAGGAGATGTGACGAAACTAGTAAATGCCGATATTATTTTTTTTAATGGTTTACACCTCGAAGGAAAACTTGTTGAAGTCCTCGAGCAAATGTCAACCCAAACGCCCACTGCTCTCGGGGAATCGCTAAATAAAAACAAGTTAATTGGCTCTGAAAATTTTGCTTCAAATTACGATCCTCATGTTTGGTTTAATATTGATTTTGTAAAAGAATTTACAGAAACCGTAGCTAAAGTACTCGAAGAAAAAGATCCAGAAAATGCAGACTATTATCAGGCGAATAAAGCGGCTTACCTTAAACAACTAGACTATCTTAAAAGAGAAGTATCTAGCCTCATTGAAGCGCTTCCTTTTGAAAAACGTATTTTAGTAACTGCACACGATGCTTTTAACTACTTTGGTGAAGCTTATAGATTTAAAGTCGTTGGTTTGCAAGGCTTATCTACAGCAACTGAAGCAGGGGTTCAGGACGTTCAGAATTTAGCGTCCTTCATAATTGATTATAAGGTTAAGGCCATTTTTGTTGAAACGTCCGTGCCACGGCGAACAATTGAGGCTTTACAAGCAGCAGTGCTGTCGCAAGGTCATGATGTTACAATTGGTGGCACCTTGTTCTCTGATGCTTTAGGAAACTCAGATACGGCTGAAGGCACCTATATCGGAATGTTTAAATACAATATAAAAACCATAGTCAGTGCGCTCAGATAAGGCTTCAAACTGATCCATTCTAAACGTTATGAATAAAAATGAAGCACCTCATTTAGCAAACACCTCAGTAAAAATTGCTGTAAAGGTTGATGATTTAACTGTTGCTTATAATTACAAGCCCGTTCTTTGGGATATTGATCTAGAAATCCCTGAAGGCGTTTTAATGGCCATTGTTGGTCCTAATGGCGCAGGAAAATCAACACTGATTAAAGCCATTCTCGGTATTTTAAAACCTATTGCTGGCAGTGTTACTATTTACGATAAACCTTATAAGCAACAACGTCAATTAGTAGCATATGTGCCTCAAAAAGGCAGCGTGGATTGGGATTTCCCTACAACGGCTTTAGATGTAGTAATGATGGGCACTTACGGAAGTCTCGGCTGGATAAAACGCCCAGGACAAAAGGAAAAAAAAGCAGCCCTAGAAGCTCTTGAAAAAGTGGGAATGTTAGCTTTTAAAAACCGGCAAATTAGTCAGCTTTCTGGTGGTCAACAACAACGCATCTTTTTGGCAAGAGCTTTGGTTCAAAATGCCTCCATCTACTTTATGGACGAACCGTTTCAAGGTGTAGATGCCACTACCGAAATTGCTATTATTAATATTTTAAAAGAATTACGAAAAGCAGGAAAAACTGTTATTGTGGTGCATCACGATTTACAAACGGTACCCGAATATTTTGATTGGGTGACCTTCTTAAATGTTAAAAAGATTGCTACGGGTCCTGTTAAAGATATTTTTAACGATGATAATCTCACTAAGACCTATGGCGTTAACTATAAAGTAAGTATTCAAGAGTAATTGTATTCAGACCTCGTTTATAAAAAACGCTCGCGTTTAGACAAAACCTTAATTAAACATATGAAATCAAAAATTTACATAAAACATTGGAAACTGCTCAAACCTGAAAACCTCAGCAGTAAAACGGATTTGTATTACCTTAAAATCGCAAATAAAATCTATAATAATTTAAGAGCAACTTCAAATTTTATATTAAAAAAATACATCCACGAGGAAGACATTAAATTACTCTGTTGTTTTTTAACATGTTATTTTGAAGATGTCATATCTGAAGTCAATATCTGGGCAACATTTAAAAATCTGTATAAGGACCTATATAACAAAACCCTGCCGTTTTATACCATTACCGAAAATTATGAAGATGATGAAATAAATGCTGAAGACCTAGCTTTTTTAGTTTGGTATTATTTAAATACCGTACAGGACGAAAAATTTATCCACGCCTTAAACCCATTTATTCTAGATATTGCAAACGATACTTTAGATATTTTAGATGAAGAATATGAGTACGCACCAGAAAACACAAATCTAAAAGCCTACTTTACATTTAAGGATGTAACTGCCGATTTTTACGCCACAAGAGCCTTTATACAACAATTTAGTTTTGATGCTTATTTGTTTTTTACGGATTTTAAACAGCGTTTGACACAAAGTCTTTTCGAACTTTTTGATAACAAAAATTTCCAAAACGAAGACCCTACTGCAGCAAATAGCTATGTGACAGAAATTACAGAAGATTTCACCTTTAATAAAAAAAGTGCTTTACTAGCCTTAGCCCCAAAAGATTGGGTAGCTGCTTTTGTTGGCAGCGACCATGCCTTACACGAAACTATAGCTGGCATTTCAAAAAAAATTCTTGGTTTTTTCTTTTTTAAATATCAAAACGACACTGCGGTAGTGCTGGAGCATATTGCCTCAGGAATGTTGTTTGAAATGACTAAAGAATCTTTTGACCATGAAGAGGATCTTACCGAAGACGGCATCATTTTTATAGGACTTGTAAAGTGGAATAATGCCTGGTGGTTTTCAGGTAATTTTATAGTGTCTGCATTTGATGCAGATCTTATTTTAGATCAAAAAAACTCTGCCGAAGCTCGAGCGGCAGTCAATTTTTTACATGACACTGACGAGATGAACTCTATTCTAAAACTTCAAGAAGATGCCTTTTTAAAATATAACAATAACAATCACTTGGCTTTTATAAACGCGAGAGATGTGCAAAAATTCACCTCAGAGTTTATGGAGTTTTTTAATGAGCTGCTAGACCTTTCTGAGGAAGAAATAGAAGCAGCGTTAAGCCGTGCCAAAGCAGATAGTTATTTTGGAAAAGAAACAACGCTTCTAGAGTCTGATTCAGATGACGAGGGGGTTGTGGTTTATTTCAATCCAAAAAGTGGACTAGAAATTTATACAGATGTGTTAAATGCTTTTCCGGATAAAAACAATCCTTTTTTTTCCAAAGAAAATCCCCAAGAAGTTACATACCTATTACTCGATAATGGTTTTTCGACTGAGTTTACCTATCATTTTATCAACACCTATAAGAAAAAGTTAAAGTTTTTCAAAAGCGAAATCAATAAAAATTATTTAGAAAATATTGATTTTTTAATGAGATTCTGGAAAAAAGATGCTTATGAAACTCAATCAAAATTAGTATTAACAGGTAAAAACCACGGCTTATAGATTTAACAGAATACATAGAACTCGTCTTTACAGACTACACGCTTAGAACCATCACTCTGGGAACGACCATTTTAGGAGCCGTTTGTGGTATGCTGGGTAGTTTTGCTGTGCTTAGAAAGCAAAGCTTACTCGGAGATGCCATTTCTCATGCCGCCTTACCTGGTATTGCCATTGCCTTTTTAATTACTGGCGCCAAAGACAGCAATACCCTTTTAATTGGTGCCTTAATAAGCGGTCTCATAGGGACTTTCTGGATTAGAGGAATTATTACCAAAACGCATTTAAAAAGTGATACTGCTTTGGGCTTAATTCTGTCCCTGTTTTTTGGTTTTGGTATGCTGCTGTTAACCTTTATTCAAAAACAACCAAATGCCAACCAAGCCGGATTAGATAAATACCTCTTTGGGCAGGCGGCTACCTTAGTAGAAAGTGATGTTTGGTTAATGGCAATTGTTACCGGTATTTGCCTTGTTGTGATGCTTGTCTTTTGGAAAGAGTTTAAGATACTTTTATTTGATGCCGATTATACCAAAACCCTTGGATTTAACACCAAAATTATAGATATTCTTATTACTAGTTTTATTGTTTTAGCTATTGTATTGGGGCTTCAAACGGTTGGGGTGGTTTTAATGAGCGCCATGCTTTTAGCCCCTGCCGCAGCAGCGCGACAATGGACTAACAGTTTGGGTATGATGGTGTTTTTAGCAGCTCTTTTTGGAATGTTTTCAGGAGTGGTTGGCACTGCCATTAGCGCAAGTGAGAATAATTTATCTACTGGACCTGTTATTGTATTGGTAGCAAGTGTATTTGTTATTGTTTCATTTGTGTTCTCGCCGAGTCGTGGCTTGTTATTTAAACAAATTCGATTTATTAAAAATAGACGTGATTTAGAACTCCAAAAGACCTTATACTTTATGTTTAATATTGCAAGTACACATGATAATATCTCACATCCGCATACCATTAAAATCTTAAACAATTTTCAGGGCTATACAAAAAGTACCCTTTCAAAATTAGAAGATAAAGGATACGTAAAACTTGATGGGACCATGTGGAGTCTCACTCAAGAAGGTTTTAATACCGCCTCTAATCTTTATAACCAGCAAAGCAAAACCGATGAGTAGTGCACAGATAGAAATACAACTTATCGCAGCAATAGTCGCTGTAGCCTGTGCCATACCAGGCACATTTTTAGTGCTGCGAAAAATGGCTATGATTAGCGATGCGATAAGCCATGCAATATTACCCGGAATTGTGGTGGGGTTTTTTGTGACTCAAGATTTAAACTCCCCGTTACTCATTATTCTAGGCGCTTTTACTGGGATTATTACCGTTGTGCTTGTAGAGTACATTCAAAAAACCGGATTGGTTAAAGAAGATACTGCAATAGGTTTAGTATTTCCGGCCTTGTTTAGTATTGGCGTCATCCTAATTGCAAAAAACGCCAACGATATACACTTAGATGTCGATGCTGTTTTATTAGGCGAATTGGCATTTGCTCCCTTCGATCGCTTAAGCATAAGCGGTGTGGATGTTGGTCCGAAATCACTTTGGGTTGTAGGAAGCATTTTAGTGCTCACCATTACGCTACTTATCCTGTTTTTTAAGGAACTAAAAGTTAGTACTTTTGATGAAGGCTTGTCGGCATCACTAGGTTTTTCTCCTTTAATCATACATTATGGTTTAATGTCAGTCGCCTCGGTAACCACTGTTGGTGCCTTTGATGCCGTAGGAGCTATTTTAGTGGTGGCCTTAATGATTGCTCCTGCTGCTGCGGCTTATCTACTCACCACCGATTTAAGGAAAATGCTGGCGCTAGCCATCAGTTTTGGTGTTTTTAGTGCCATTTTAGGCTATTGGATGGCGCATTGGTTAGATGCCTCTATTGCTGGCTCAATTACTACCGTTCTGGGTTTGGTATTTTTATTGGTGTATCTATTTGCCCCGTCAAAAGGAATTATAGCAGTGCTTTACAGAGAAAAACAACAACGCATCGAAGTCTCTTTATTGACCTTTCTCTTACATTTAAAAAATCATGAAGAGGAAAGCGAACGCCACGTAAAACATCTTAACGAGCATATCAATTGGCAAAAAGTGCGTTCTAAAAGCGTCTTAGATTTGGCACAAAAGAACAATATGATTCATATTGAAAACAACTTGGTCTCTTTAACCAAAAAAGGAGATGAATTTACCTCCTTAGCTATCGACTACATCATCACTAACAAAGATGCTCAAATTGAAGACATTAAAGCCGATTTCTTTTTGTTTAGAGGTTAAAATTACAATCTAGATTTCGGTTATTTTTTTATCTTT
>CAYMDB010000025.1:0-15908 GCA_964388865.1 uncultured Flavobacteriaceae bacterium | reverse complement strand
AAACTTGAAGATCATGAGGATTGGAATGGAGCTATTTTTGCCGGCGCCGGACTCGGTCGTTTAGATCTCACGCCAGAAAATTCCATTAATTTAAATTGGATGATTCCTGCGCCTGCTCAAGGTGCCATTATGGTTACGGCATTGGAAAACGATGAAGAAACTCGAGCCATCTGTGCCGAAATTAATCATGAAGAAACCCAAATCAGCACGGGTATTGAACGCGAATTTTTAAATCGTTTAGAAGGTGGTTGTACAGCTCCAATCGGTGCTTTAGCCTACATCAAAAATGACGAAGTAAATTTTAAAGGCATTCTTTTAAGTACTGATGGCACCAAAAAAATAGAGGTTTCTAAAGTGGTACCACTTGGCAATCATTATAATCTTGCAGAATTTTGTGCAGACTATATTATTGGTAAAGGCGGGAAAACGTTAATGGATGAGTTGCAGCGTGGTGATAAAGTGACTACTATTTATTCGACAAAAAAACTAACCGATGACCAGTTGATGTTGTTTCATAATGATGTGGTAGCTGAAAGTAGTGATGCTATAAAAATCAGTTTAAATCGCATCCCTAAAGCGGTGGTTCGCAATGAAATTCAGAATGTCATTATCACGAGTCAAAATGCAGTCGAAGCCTTACTCACTAATTTTTCGGCTCCCGAACTGCAATTCAAAACTATTTATTGTGTAGGCAGACGAACCAAACGTATGGTTGAAAAACGAATAGGAAAAGTAAAACATACAGAACCCAATGCTAAAAAGCTAGCGGAATATTTAGTTGAATATATTGATGGTACAGAAGTTACTTATTTTTGTAGTGATTTGCGTTTAGATGATTTACCTAATATTTTGACTGAGAACCACATAAAAGTCAACGAAATTGAAGCTTACCAAACCAAGTTTGATGCTGAAAAAGTGGAAGGCCATTTAGATGGGATTATGTTTTACAGTCCGTCTACAGTGGAAGGTTTCTTAAAACAAAACAAAGCCAATGGCATTGCGTTTTGCATTGGTGAAACCACGGCAAAAGAAGCAAAAAAATATTTCGAAGACGTAAGAATTGCTAAAGTACCCACTGTTGAAAGTGTTATTGAGTTGGTAAATGCATTCTACATTCCTGCGTAGGCAGGAATCTCATTGATTTGAAAACTGAATACCAAAAAATCCTGCAAGGTTTCAAAAATCATGTAGGTACGAAAAAAGAAGTTGAACAAAAAAGTTACTCTGTTTTGAGTTTAATACTATGAGCGATACAATTAATGGAATCTCTGGTTCCACAGGCATAAAAAACGATCTATTTTTAAGAGCCCTGAAAGGTGAAACGGTAGAGCGCCCGCCAGTTTGGATGATGCGCCAGGCAGGTCGGTATTTACCTGAATTCATGGAAATCAAGGCTAAATACGATTTCTTTACGCGCTGCCAAACCCCAGAATTGGCAAGTGAGATTACCGTACAACCCATTCGCCGTTTAGGAATGGATGTCGCTATCTTGTTTTCAGATATCTTGGTCATTCCACAAGCCATGAATATTGAGGTACAAATGAAACCCAACTTTGGTCCTTATTTACCAAATCCCATTCGTTCTCAAAAAGATGTGGATCATGTTATTGTTCCCGACGCAAAAGAGGCGTTAAATTACGTTTATGAAGCGGTAAAAGTAACTAAGGAAAAACTTAATGATGAGGTGCCACTAATTGGCTTTGCGGGTTCGCCATGGACTATCTTATGCTATTGCGTACAAGGTCAGGGCTCAAAAACTTTTGACAAGGCCAAAGAGTTTTGTTTTACAAATCCTGTTGCAGCACACCAATTATTGCAAAAAATAACCGATACCACTATTGCTTATCTCAAAGAAAAAGTAAAGGCTGGCTGTAATGCAGTTCAGGTTTTCGATTCTTGGGGAGGCATGTTATCGCCCGTTGATTATCAAGAGTTTTCATGGCAATATATTCAGCAAATTATCAACGCGCTTAAAGACGAGGCCCCTGTGATTACCTTTGGAAAAGGCTGTTGGTTTGCCTTAGATTCTATGGCTAAATCTGGAGCATCAGCATTAGGTATTGATTGGACTTGCTCAGCAAGAAACGCAAGATATTTAACCGGAGGTAATATTACCTTACAAGGTAATCTTGACCCTACACGATTATTTTCTCCACCATCAGTAATTAAAAAAATGGTGCATCAAATGATTGACGAGTTTGGAAAAGATAAATACATCGTTAATTTGGGTCATGGCATTTTACCTAATATTCCATTAGACCACGCCAAGGCTTTTATTGATGCGGTAAAAGAGTATAAAAGTCCGAATTAGAGCCCTTTAAATCTTCCTACTTCGACTAAACTCAGTAAAGGCTCGGTAAGAAACTTTTACTTGGATGACTTACTCGAATTCAATACAACATGAGGATTTTTATTTAAAAGCTTAACTTTACAACAGAAATTGAAAGTTAAATTGAAAATCTGAACAAATACTCTTTATTCTTGAAAGGGCTTGGGAAAGGCTTATGATTAAAAACATACTAAAAGGCTTAAAAGCATATTCAGGCGCATTTGCGTTGCTTTCAAAACTAAAGCTTTGGAAGTATTTTGCAATTCCTATTCTTATAAGTGTTGTTGTAGCCATACTAGTAATTAGTGCATCTTATGGCCTATCCGACAATCTAGGTAGATGGATTTCCAATATTTGGGTTTGGGATTTTGGTAAATCGGTTTTTGAATCGTTTTCCACTTTAATTGGCGGACTCATCATTTTAGTCATCGGCTTGATTTTGTTTAAACACATTATCATGGCACTTTCTGCACCGTTTATGAGTCCGGTTTCAGAAAAAATTGAACAGCATCTCACCGGAAAGAAAGACATAAACAAGGTAAAAAGTTCTTTTCAATCGCAATTATGGCGCGGCATTAAAATTAATGCTAGAAATTTAGTGATGGAGCTATTAATAACCGTTCCGCTGCTATTACTAAAATTTATTCCTGTTGTGAATATAGTTTCAACGGTATTATTATTTATGGTGCAAGCTTATTATGCTGGTTTTGGTAATATGGATTATACCTTAGAACGTCATTTGTCATACCGAAATAGTATTCGGTTTGTAAAGCAAAAAAGAGGTTTAGCCATTGGCAACGGCATCGGATTTTTACTGTTGTTGCTCATTCCTGTTGTTGGAGTGGTATTAGTATTGCCACTTTCAGTAACTGCGGCGTCTATACAAACTGTGAAGGCGATTGAGGCTGGTGAGTGAGAATGATTTTTAATCGAGACCTGTCAGGTTTTGAAAACCTAGCAGGTCTTAACGAAATAAAAAAATGGAAAAATTAGAAAAAGGCAATTACTATCATCTCTAAAATAAAATAGCGTTTAAATTATGATGGTTCTGGTTTTCAGGTTTTATATCTTCATAGGATTAAGTTAAATAAAGACCTATCCTGCAAGGTTTTAAAAACCTTGTAGGTATGAATTAAATGGTGAACTTTGAATAAAACGAAAACTAAGCCGTGTCCTAATAGGTTCTATCTTGAAATTTATGGACCATAGAACATCATAATTAAATATAATGGAAACTCTAGCAAAAGATAATTATTATCACATTTTCAATAGAGGCCTTAATGGTTGTAAGATTTTTAATTCTGATGAAAATAAGCGTTATTTCCTACAGTTGATAAATCGATATATATCAACTAAAGCTAATATAAATGCCTTTTGCCTTTTAGATAATCATTTTCATTTATTAATTGAAGTGAAAAGTTCTTCGGCCGAAATCACTCAAGCATTTTCAAATTTATTTAATGCTTATGCCGAGGCTTTCAATAAGCAAAATAACAGAACTGGAAGTCTTTTTGAAAAACACTTTAAAAGAAAAAAAATCGATTCAGATGACTATTTAAAAACTGTAGTTTGTTATATACATCTTAATCCTATTTCAAACTGGGAAGACTATACTTTTTCTTCCTATTCCTATTACATCAGAAATAAGTCACCCGAAACGTTTTCGTTAAGTAAGACTTATATCCTAAATTTGTTTGAGAATACTAGTAACCTAAAGAGTGCGCATTATCAGTATAGCAATAAAGACCTACAAGGTTTTGAAAACCTTGCAGGTGGGAGCAGGAGAGAACACGATAATATTAAATCTAATAGGTTAAATGATTTAACTAAAATGCAAAAAGATAAAAATATTAAAGAGCAATTCTTCAACTACATTCACGAGCTTCAAGATACCATCACCTCAAAACTAGAGTCGATTGATGGCATAGCTAAATTTAAAGAAGATCTATGGGAACGGCCAGAAGGCGGTGGCGGAAGAACACGCGTTATAGAAAACGGAGCTGTCTTTGAAAAAGGCGGTGTTAATATTTCTGGAGTTCATGGGAAATTACCAAAGTCTATGCAAAACTACTTTGGTGTTGAAGACGCTGATTTTTTTGCTTGTGGCATTAGCTTGGTATTACATCCTAAAAATCCAATGGTGCCCACTGTCCATGCCAACTATCGCTATTTTGAAATGTATGATAACAAGGGGGAAATTGTAGACCAATGGTTTGGCGGCGGACAAGATTTAACGCCTTACTATTTGTTTGAAGCGGACGCACAACATTTTCACCAGGTTTGTAAATCGGCTTGTGATGCGCATCATCCAAAATTTTATCCAAATTACAAAGCGCGATGCGATGATTACTTTTACAACACACACCGAAATGAAGGTCGTGGCATTGGCGGTTTATTCTTTGATTATTGTAAAAAAACAGAAGACATGAGTATGCAAAATTGGTATGATTTTGTGACTGAGGTCGGCAATAGTTTCCTTGAGGCTTATGTGCCAATTGTTGAAAGACGAAAAGATTTAAATTATACGCAAGAGCAACGCAATTGGCAAGAAATACGAAGAGGTCGTTATGTGGAATTTAATTTAGTGCATGATAAGGGCACACTTTTCGGATTAAACACCAACGGACGCATTGAAAGTATTCTTATGAGTTTACCACCACATGTACAATGGGTTTACGACCATCATCCTGAAGTGGGAAGTGACGAGGAAAAATTGATTGAAGTTTTGCAACATCCTGTGGATTGGGTTTAACTGATTTAAGACCTGTCAGGTTTTAAAAACCTGACAGGTCTGTTGGTAAACAAAACCTCGAGTGAAAGTATTCAAAATATGAAAAGACTAAAAAGAAAGGTTATTCAAATTTTAAATCTCTTTGGTGACGGATTCCACCGAAAACGAGTCGTTACGCAGTGGTTCTATTTTGATACGCTTTCCGATTTAGAAAATTGCGAGGCGCACTTAAATTACACTGATTTTAAGACCGATTATAAAGATCTTAAATTTAGAGATTGTCGCGATCAATTGCTCTTGATAGTTTACAAAAAAGAAGTCATTAATGAAGACAAGCTCTATAGCTATTTTGTTGAATTAACTGCAATTGCAGAACTGTATAACGGCTGTTACGACGGCTATGAAACAAAAATTGAAAATAGACAGCAATTAAATTAAAATTAAGAATTACTTTAAATAACTTACACCGTTGAAACTACCCTTTAGGGTTTCAACTCTCCTGCAAGGTTTCAAAAACCTTGTAGATATGAATTAAAAAACACCATAAATAAAAAAACACATGTACCCAATTAGAAGAAATAGAAGATTAAGAACCAACGACGCTATTAGAAGTTTGGTTAGAGAAACATCCATCTCACCAAACGACTTTCTAGTACCCCTTTTTATAGTTGAAGGCAAAGGTATTAAAGAAGAAATCGCCTCCATGCCCAATTACTATCGCTTTAGTTTAGATCTACTGAAAGACGAAATAAAACTCATATGGAGCTTAGGATTAAAGTCCGTTTTACTCTTTGTAAAAGTTGAAGAAAAATTAAAAGACAACAAAGGCTCAGAGGCAATAAACCCCACTGGTTTAATGCAACGTGCTATTAAAACAGTGAAGGATACCTGCCCGGAAATGTTAATAATGACGGATGTGGCTTTAGATCCGTATTCGTGTTATGGCCATGACGGTATTGTTGAAGGCGGCAAAATTATCAATGATGCCACGGTTGAAGTTTTAGCAAACATCAGCCTCTCCCATGCTGAGGCTGGTGCCGATTTCGTTGCGCCAAGTGATATGATGGATGGCAGAATTTTAGGCATAAGAGAAGCTTTAGACCAGTCCAATCTCATCGATGTGGGTATTATGAGCTATTCGGCAAAATATGCATCGGCTTTTTATGGTCCTTTTAGAGACGCACTTGATTCCGCACCAGTAGATATAGTTGATATTCCTAAAGACAAAAAAACCTACCAAATGGATTTTGCCAATAGAGAGGAAGCGCTAAGAGAAACCGAAATGGATATCAACGAAGGTGCCGATATCGTAATGGTAAAACCAGGCTTGTGTTATTTAGATATTGTAAGAGATATTAAAAATTCATTTCATATTCCTATTGCTGTTTATCAAGTGTCTGGCGAGTATGCCATGCTTAAAGCTGCAGCACAAAAAGGTTGGTTAGACCATGATGCCGTAATGTTAGAGCAAATTACTGCAATTAAGCGTGCCGGTGCTGATGTTATTGCTAGTTATTTTGCTAAGGATATTGTAAAATTGATTTCGTAACTTCGGCATAATCATAAAATTAAATGTATTAGTGGGTCTACTCATTTTTTACGCCGTCATTTCAATTTTCTTTTCATTTATTTGTTCCGTTTTAGAGGCTGTTTTATTAAGTATTACACCAACCTTTATCAACCTAAAAAAGAAGGAAGGAAAAGCCTATGCGGTCGAATTAGAAGAACTAAAAAAAGATGTTGACCATCCTTTAATTGCCATACTCACGTTAAACACTATTGCACATACAGTTGGTGCTATTTTAGTTGGTGTGCAGGCTAAGGTGGCTTATGCCGAACTTTATGGTACAGCACAACGCAGTATTCTTGGCATCAACTTTACCGAGGATGTGATGGTAGGTGTGGTGTCTACGGTAATGACCATTTTAATTTTGGTAGCCTCAGAAATTATACCGAAAACCATTGGCGCCACCTACTGGGAGCAACTGGCAAATTTTACATCAAAAGCGCTCAAGGTGCTTATTTTTCCTTTAAAATGGACAGGGATTCTCTGGCTTTTGCAGCTCACCACCAAACTCATTGGGGGAAAAGGGCACGGTAGTATTTTGAGTCGTGAAAGCTTCGCCGCCATGGCAGATATTGCTCATGAGGAAGGTGTTTTTGAAGAAAGTGAAAGTAAAGTCATAAAGAATTTGTTGAATTTTAAGCACGTCCAGGCTAAGGATATCATGACGCCACGTACGGTAATGAAAGCAGAGGACGAAAGTATGAATGTTCGAGACTTCTTTGATCGTAATTCAAATCTACGGTTTTCTAGAATTCCGGTTTATACCACCAATGCCGATAATATTACGGGTTTAGTTCTAAAAGATGACGTCTTTAAAGAAATGGGCTTAGGCAATGGCGATAAATTATTGGCCGATATTAAACGCAGTATTATCATTGTAAATCGCAGTATTCCTATTCCGAAGTTATTCGAACAATTAGTTGAAAGCCGAAATCACATGGCTTTAGTGGTTGATGAATACGGTTCTGTTAGCGGCTTAGTAACCATGGAAGATGTTATTGAAACCTTACTTGGACTTGAGATTATGGACGAGAGTGATAATGTCTCAGACCTTCAAATGTTAGCCAGACGGAGTTGGGAAGTTAGAGCCAAACGTTTAGGGATCATCGAAGATGATACATCTGATGAATAAATAACTACCTCGTTGCGTTTTCATTTTGTATATTTATTTACTCAAATACACAAAATGAAATTTCTAAAAAACACAATTAAAGTTTTAGTAATCATTATCGGGTTACTCATTGCCGTACTCTACATTACGGACACAGACTATCTCCTTAAAGCTGTGCGCACTATTTATTTAAAAGGCTATACCACAGCATATCTTGAAGATTACAAACATTTTGACAACCAAAGTATTGAAACGAGTGCAGCTCAACCATGGCCAAATCACAGCGACTACAACAGTGTTAACGAAACGAAAACTCTAAAAAATATTAATGAGCAAAATGGCACTATTGCTTATGTGATTATTAAAAACGATAGTATCTGGTTTGAAAACTATTACGACGGGTTTAATGCAAATTCTAAATCTAATTCCTTTTCTATGGCAAAAAGCTATGTCTCAGCAATGGTTGGCAAGGCCATTATGGAAGGTTATATCAAAGGCTTAGACCAACCCGTTTGCGATTTTATTCCAGAATTTTGTGAAGGAAAAGCAGGAAAAATGACTGTTGGAGATTTATCGTCTATGGCTTCAGGAACCAACTGGGATGAACGCTACTATTCACCGCTTTCAATTACTACAAGAGCTTATTTTGATGATGATTTAACAAAGGTTGTCACCGGACTTAAAGTTGTAAAAGAACCCGGAACTGCCTATAAATACGCTAGTGGCGACACCCAGATGCTGGCCATTGTTCTTGAACGAGCAACTGGCAAAAAACTCTACACCTATCTTGAAGAAAGCTTCTGGAAACCACTTGGATCTGAAAATGAAACATTGTGGCAGGTAGATAGTGAAGAGCACGACTTAGTAAAAGCCTACTGCTGTATTGCAAGTAATGCTAAGGATTTTGCACGTTTAGGAAAGCTTTATAAAGACCATGGCCAGTGGAATGGCAAGCAAGTATTAGACTCTGCATTCATTGCCAAATCTATAAGCCCACGTTTTTCAGAAAGTCCAGAATATGGCTATGGATGGTGGCTAAGAAACATCGATGACAAAGAATTTTTTATGATGCGAGGTCATTTGGGACAATATGTTATTGTTGAACCAAATGACAATATTATCATTGTACGCTTAGGACATTCTAAAGGGCCTGGCGACGCGGTTGCGAGTTTTACACCAGATATTGCGGCTTATATCGAAGAAGCCTATAAAATGTTAGAACATGATTAGTAAACTCAACCTAGAAAACATAGTGTTCCTAGATATAGAAACGGTTCCTGAAACTGAATTTTTCTCAGATTTAGACGCAACCAAGCAAGAGCTTTGGGACGCCAAATCACGCTATCAACGTAAAGATGAATTTACAGCCGAAGAATTTTACGACAGAGCTGGCATATGGGCAGAGTTTGGCAAAATTATTTGCATCTCTGTCGGCTATTTTAATATTGAAGGCGATTTAAGAAGCTTTAGAGTCACGTCGTTTTATGGAGATGAAATCAAAATTTTAAAAGACTTTAAAAATCTACTCATTTCACATTTTAGCTCAAACAAACACTTACTGTGTGCTCATAATGGCAAAGAATTCGACTTTCCTTACATTGCGAGACGTATGATTATTCACAACATAGAATTACCTTATAAACTCAATCTCTTCGGAAAAAAACCCTGGGAAGTCCCGCATTTAGACACTTTAGAACTCTGGAAATTTGGCGACTATAAAACGTATACCTCTTTAAAATTGCTTACCAACGTTTTAGGCATTCCCTCACCAAAAGATGATATTGACGGCAGCGAGGTGTATCGGGTTTATTATCAAAACAATGAAATTGATAGAATTATTACCTATTGCGAAAAAGATACGATTGCCGTTGCTCAAATCTTTTTGCGGTTACGAGGAGATGAATTATTACACGATAATGAAATAAAACACGTTTAAGTAAAGTGATGACAAAGCATAGTTTACTTCAGGTTGAAGCCCTACATATTTCTTTCTTTAAAGATGCCATTGAAACACCAATTATAAAAGATATTTCCTTCGAGGTTTTACCCAATGAAATAGTTGCTGTGGTTGGGGAATCGGGTTCTGGTAAATCCATTTCATCATCAGCACTTATGGGTTTATTGCCAAAAGGTATTTCTAAAATCACCTCTGGAGCCATCACCTTTAATGACCAAAATCTAGTAGACTTTTCAGAACAAGAATTTCAAAAAATAAGAGGTAGTGAGATTGCCATGATTTTTCAAGAACCCATGAGTTCTTTAAATCCTTCGATGCGCTGCGGTAAACAAGTTGAAGAAATTTTAAAACAGCATTCAAAATTATCATCTTCCGAGATTAAATCTGAAGTTTTGAATTTATTTGATAAGGTAAAACTTCCCAATCCAAAGCGAATTTACCAAGCTTATCCACATGAAATTTCCGGTGGTCAAAAGCAACGGGTTGTGATTGCTATTGCTATTGCCTGCAAACCCAAATTACTGATTGCAGACGAGCCTACAACGGCATTAGATGTTACTGTTCAGAAGGAAATTTTAGAGCTACTTAAAACGCTTCAAAAAGAAACAAAGATGAGTGTGCTGTTTATTTCCCACGATTTATCCTTAGTTTCTGAATTAGCAAATAGGGTTTTAGTAATGTACAAAGGTGCTATTGTAGAGCAGGGTGCTACCGAAGCTATATTTAATAAACCACAGCACAATTATACAAAGGCTTTAATTGGGGCGCGCCCATCAACAGCATTCCGATTAAAACACTTACCAACAATTTCAGATTATATGTCGGACGCCGTGAGTAAGACCATTATTTCAAAAACAGATCGGCAACGCGCCCATGAAAAATTATATGCCCAAGAACCCTTATTGGAAGTTATTGATGTAGACAAAATCTATTTTTCAAAATCTGGGTGGTTTACAAAAGACATCGCTTTTAAAGCGGTTGATGGCGTGAGTTTTAAAATTTATCCTGGCGAAACGCTCGGACTAGTAGGTGAGTCAGGTTGTGGGAAATCGACATTAGGAAATGTGATTTTACAACTCGACAAAGCTACTTCTGGTCAAATACGCTTCAAGGGTAAAGACATTACCAACTTGAGCAAAGCCGAAATGCGTCAACTTCGAAAGTCTGTTCAGATTATTTTTCAGGATCCATTTGCTTCTTTAAATCCGAGATTGACGGTTGGAAATGCCATTATGGAACCCATGAAAGTTCATAATATAGGTGCTTCTAAAAATGATCGGAAGGCGAAGGTATTATTACTACTTGAAAAAGTCGGATTAGATGCTTCGTCATTTGACCGTTATCCGCATGAGTTTTCTGGTGGGCAGCGTCAACGCATTGGAATTGCCAGAACGATTGCCTTAGAACCTCAACTAATTGTTTGTGACGAATCCGTTTCAGCTTTAGACATTTCTGTTCAGGCACAAGTTTTAAACTTATTGAATGACCTTAAGGAGCAATTTGGATTTACCTATATCTTTATTTCGCACGATTTAGCCGTGGTAAAATATATGGCAGATCAGTTGCTTGTAATGAATAATGGTAAGATTGAAGAGTTTGGCGATGCCGATGCAATTTATGATGCACCGCAACAAGCGTATACAAAAAAGTTAATTCATGCTATCCCTAAAGGGTTATAGCATGAATACTTTTTTGGCTAACTTTAAAACATTTGACACTAACTCTAAAGTGTTTTCTAAATATGAAAACCCGTGGTTTTCACTTAAAGTAGGTTCTGGTAGATTTGATTGTGTTTTCATAAGCGGTTATTCATAATAGATTTGGGGCAAATTATAAATTAAGTTTATGGTAAATTTGGTTTTGCTAATATCTGAATATTTTTTAATTAAACTGTTCAAATACCTTAATAATCGATAAAAAGCATTTTTATTTAACATTTATAACGCTTAGCATAGCTTTTTCCTACAAAAAAACCACTAACAGGTAGTGGTTTTAGATTTATATGATGTTTCCGATTACAATTTCATTTCTGGTATGTCGCCTTCAATGATTAATTTGCCCTCAGTTGCATTGATAATCTCTTCAACAGAAATACCAGGTGCACGCTCTAACAACTTAAACCCTTGGCTTGTCACCTCAATAACCGCCATGTTGGTTACAATCTTTCTCACGCAGCCAACACCAGTTAAAGGTAAAGAGCACCTTTTTAATAATTTAGATTCCCCTGCTCTATTGGTATGCATCATAGCAACGATGATGTTCTCTGCACTTGCTACTAAATCCATTGCACCTCCCATCCCTTTTACCATTTTTCCTGGAATTTTCCAGTTGGCGATATCGCCATTCTCCGCGACTTCCATCGCACCGAGAATAGTGAGATCTACATGTTGCCCTCGTATCATTGCAAAACTCGTGGCTGAGTCAAAAAAACTGGCGCCTGGAAGGGTTGTTATGGTTTGTTTTCCTGCGTTAATGATATCTGCGTCTTCTTCACCTTCAAACGGAAATGGTCCCATTCCGAGTACACCATTTTCACTTTGAAATTCTACTTCAATGTCATCTCTTACAAAATTGGCCACTAAAGTAGGAATGCCTATTCCAAGATTCACATAATAACCATCTTTGACTTCCTTGGCGATTCGTTTTGCTATTCCGGTTTTATCTAACATTTTATTAGTTTTAAGTTACAAGTACTAAAGTTATGAGTACTTAGAGTTGAAGGTTAAATAATCAATCTCTTTTTCTTACGGTACGTTGTTCAATACGTTTTTCATAATGTGCCCCTTGGAATATACGCTGAACAAATATGCCAGGTATATGAATTTGATTTGGATTTAATTCGCCAACAGGAACTAATTCCTCAACCTCAACCACGGTTATTTTTGCTGCACCACACATATTAGGATTAAAATTACGGGCTGTACCTTTGAAGATTAAATTACCAGCTGCATCCCCTTTCCATGCTTTTATAAATCCAAAGTCAGCTTTAAACGCCTGTTCTAAGACATACATTTTTCCATCAAACTCTCTAGTTTCTTTTCCTATAGCTACTTCGGTTCCGTAACCGGCTGGAGTGTAAAAAGCAGGAAAACCAGATTGAGCCGCTCTGCAACGTTCGGCGAGTGTACCTTGTGGTATCAACTCTACATCTAACTGTCCCGACAGCATTTGACGCTCAAACTCATCATTCTCCCCTACGTAGGAAGAAATCATTTTTTTAATTTGGTTTTGCTTTAAAAGTAAGCCCAAACCAAAATCGTCAACACCTGCATTATTTGAAATGCAAGTCAACTGTTTTACGTTAAGTTTTACGAGTTTTGCAATGGCATTTTCGGGAATACCTGAGAGGCCAAAGCCACCAAACATTAAGGTCATGTTATCTTTAACACCTTGTAATGCTTCGTCTACATTAGCTACTTGTTTATGAATCATAAATTAGGATATTTCTCTTCGGAAAAATACAAAATCTATAGCCTATATCTATAATTTATAAGGTTAAAATGCGAACGTCGTCTTTTGAAAAGTCTTAGAAATCGACATTAATTTGATCTTCTGAACCTGAATAATTACCGAGATCACCTTCGTCTTTAGCGATACAATCTACATTGATGGATAAGTTCTCTGGTTTTTCAAAATCATCTTTTGAAACGTCGAGAGTTTCATCGGCATAACAGGCTTTCATATACAGTCCCCAAATAGGCAATGCCATAGAAGCGCCCTGACCGTAAGTAATAGATCTAAAGTGCACCGCTCTATCTTCTGCTCCAACCCATACGCCTGTGACGAGGTTAGGCACCATACCCATAAACCAGCCATCACTTTGGTTTTGAGTCGTTCCTGTTTTACCTGCAATAGGATTATCCAATTCATAGGGATAACCTGTCATAATTTCCTTGTAAACTGCGGAATTCGCTAACCACTCGGAATTATGTCTAAGACGCGTACCCGAGCCCGCTTGTGTGACTCCTTCTAATAAATTAACGGTTACATAGGCCACCTCTTCGCTTAAAACATCTTTACTCTCTGGTGTAAACTGATATAAAATAGTACCGTTTTTATCTTCAATACGCGTCACCATTACCGGTTTGTTATAAACGCCCTTATTAGCAAAAGTAGAATAAGCTGCTACCATTTCGTAAACACTAATATCTGGTGTTCCAAGCGCTATCGCAGGGACTGGTAAAATATCATTTTCTATACCTAGTTTTTTTGTCATAGCCACCACAGGCTGCGGACCAATTTCATTCATTAATCGCGCTGTAATAGTATTGGTTGAGCTTGCTAAAGCATCTTTAAGGGTTTGCTTGCCCGTGTAGACACCATCAGAATTTTTGGTAGTCCAGGACTCCGGATTACCAAATTTATTAGCTTCAATAGTTATTGGGGTTCTAGGAAAGGAATCACAGGGAGATACTTGTAATTGATCTATAGCCGTAGCATACACAAATGGCTTAAAGGTAGAACCTACTTGGCGCTTTCCTTGTTTAACCATATCGTACTGAAAGTGTCTGTAATTCATACCGCCAACCCAAGCTTTTACATGACCTGTTTGCGGATCCATAGACATCAGTCCTGTTCGCAAAAATGATTTATAATAGCGCATAGAATCTATGGGCTTCATGATGGTATCTACCTCCCCGGCTTTACCATTTATCCATTTAAAAACCTTCATCTCTGTGGGTTCTTGAAAGGATGCTTCAATTTCTTTATCTGATTTTCCCTGATTTTTTAAGATTCGCCAACGTTCGCCGCGTCGCATACCATCTTGCAAAAGTTTATTAACTTCAGATTGACTTAATTCTAAAAAAGGTGCGGTTTTATTTCTGTCTGGAGTATTTTGATTATCAAATTCAGCTTGAAGCCTTGGCATGTGTAGTTCAATGGCATCCTCAGCATACTGCTGCATTCTTGAGTCTATGGTAGTGAAAACTTTTAATCCATCACTGTATAAATCGTACTTAGAACCGTCTGGTTTTCTATTCTTTTCATCATTTGACCATTCCTTCATAAAGCCTCTAAGGTATTCTCTAAAGTAGGTGGCGATGCCTTCGCGATGCGATTCTGGAGAATAATTTAAATCTAATGGGGTTTTTTGAAGGGAATCTTTGACGTCCTCAGAAATGTACTCGTATTTTGCCATTTGAGCCAGCACCACATTTCTTCTGTTTCTTGTGCCAACAGGGTTTTTGTGCGATCTCGGATTGTATAATGATGGATTTTTTAGCATCCCGACAATCATAGCCGATTCTTTAATGTCTAAGTTTTTGGGTTCTTTTCCAAAATATATTCTTGATGCACTTCGTATACCGTCTGCATTATTATTGAAATCCACAATATTTAAATACATTGCCATAATTTCTTCCTTGGTATACTGGCGCTCTAAACGAATTGCAATCACCCATTCTTTTATTTTTTGGGTGAGGGCACTGGTTGTGCTTTCTTTGTCTCTTACCCCAATAAATAACTGTCTGGCTAACTGCTGCGAAATGGTGCTTGCACCACCCTTTTTACCTAAATAGGCAAAGGCTCTTAATGTACCCCTACCATCAATGCCTGAGTGCTCGTAGAAACGCACATCTTCAGTAGCAACTAAAGCTTTTACCAAATTTTGTGGTAAATCGTCATATCCTATCGGAGTTCTGTTGTCATCAAAATAAAACTTTCCTAGGGTTTGATCATCTGAGGAAATGATTTCTGTAGCGAGATTAGTTTCAGGATTTTCTAATCGTGTGTAATCTGGCATTTCGCCCAAAAAGCCCCACGACGCAAATAAAAATAAGAGCGCAAATGCTAAAATTCCGACTAAAAATACAATCCAAAACCAACGGACGTAGTTTGAAAATTTTTCATTTTCCGATTGCGATGGTGCTGCCTTCTTTGCCATATTACTAATTTTGCGCTTGTTCTACTCTAAAACCAACATCTGTTATGCCTTCTAAATTTTCGATACCATTAACTTTCCCATTAACGCGCATCGCATGTTGAATATTTACGACATAATCACCCTCTTCACTAAATTTAAAGGGCGCTTTAAAGCCTCTAAACCATAACTTATTTTCTTTTACATCTGAAAAACCAGTACCTAAGAGCTCTCCGTTTGGAGCCGCCATTTTATACTCTAAAGTATCTTTAAATGTCTTACCGTTGGGATAATTAAGTTCTACAATGAGGAATAAATTATTGAATTTGTAGGCGTTTGTGTTTCTTAAATTG
>CAYMDB010000024.1:0-15984 GCA_964388865.1 uncultured Flavobacteriaceae bacterium | reverse complement strand
CGAAAACCTTTACGTTAGCCCAAGAAGTCAATGCTTCAGAATATGTAGGATTGCAACCAACACCAAGATCGGTAAGTAGTCTTAGAATGCCTCCATTAAAAGTTCTTAAATCGCAAACACTTTGTGGGACATTAATTAGATTATTTTGTTTTAGGTTTAAAACAGACATTTTTGTTAACAAACCCATTTCTATGGGGATGGATGAAAGTTTGTTGTCTTCTAACACAACAATTTCAAGATTTATTAATTCACCTATTTCTACAGGTAATGAAGTGAGCTGGTTAATTTCTGAATATAAAAACCTTAAACTATCTAACTTTCCAATTTCTTTAGGTAGAAATGTAAGTTCGTTCATTCCTAAATTCATCTCCTTTAAAGCTATTAATTGCCCTATTTCTGAGGGTATCGAAGTAAGTTTGTTATTATATAAAATTAGCTTTTCAAGCTTACTTAATTGCCCTATCTTCTTTGGGACTGAAATTAGTTGATTATTAGTGAGCGTTAAATTAGTTAAACTAGTCAAATCACCAATTTCAGAAGGTAACATTGCAATAGGGTTACCCGCCATAAACAATAATTCTAAATACTTGAGCTCTCCTATTTCTTTGGGCAAGACATTAATATTCTTGGTGTTAATTTCTAATTCTACTATATGCCCATTAACATAATACACCCCATCTAGAAGGTCTAAATCAACAATGTTTTCAACATCCCAACCCAATGTATTCCCTGGGTTAGCATCAATAATTGCCTGTAAAACTTGACGATCGGATAATGGAGCTATTATTGTTACCGTATATGTAGCCTTAGTCCCATCTTCTGCTGTAATTGTGTATTCAACAGGATTTGTAAAATCTCTTGCCGAATCAAAATCAATGGTGGCTTTAGCTGATATTTTTATTTCAGGGAGTAAGCCTTTAACGTTGGTGCCACGGGGCATGGTTGCAGTAATGGTTTTGCTTGTTTCATCAATAGTTGCAACAACATTAATGTCTATGGGGTTATTTGTTAATAGAAACACAAAGCTGGTTACTTTTTTTTCAGTACTTTTTACTTGAGCCATAGGTCCATCTTCTTTACTGCAGCCTATAACACAAAAAACAAATAAGAAACAGGTAAGTAGGTTTACTTTAGAAATAGTTTTTAAATGTATATATGTTCTTTTCATGATTTTCTTTTTTAGTTAATTTAAAACCTGTATGTTCAATTTTTAAAACCATACAGGTTGGCTATTAACAATTAGGGACATTATTTTCTGTAATCTCTATTCTAACCTCAACGGAATATACCAAACACTTTGACCTAAAACATTCGCAATGTATAATCGTGTTTCCAATTGGCTACTGCTGTTTAAAGAGGTTCCTATATACAAGAGATTAGGGAAATTTAAACGAGAATCTCCGGGAACACCTCCTAAATTTCCTGGGGTTTGATATAGACCAGCCGTTTCCATGGAAGCGGCATAAAAACCGACACCAAAATCTGTAAAATGATACAGCGCATGGGTTTGTCTATCGGATAGATAAAAACTACCATCTGTATCTGCCGCTATTCCTGCTGGATTTATCATAGTTTGAGATCCCGGTAAATCAAGCGTTAATGTTGTGGTTTGTGTTGCGGTTACCCCTCTTAAATTTGCTCCCGAAGCACCTCCAAAAACATTATATTCTGTTACCAAAAACCGGTCGTTAAAGGCATCATACGCAATATCTCTTGGGCCTGCAAATGAGGCACTGGCATTGGCGCCATCAACATGGCCGAGCATTCCGTTTCCGGCATAAGTGGTTACTGTTCTTAAATTAGGGTCATCATTCATGGCAATGGCACGGATGCAACCATTTTCGTTATCGGCTACGTACATGGTATTGTTTCTAATGAGCAATCCTATTGGATATTTAAACTGCGCCGCACTTGCCAAACCATTGGTTAAACCACCTATTCCTGTTCCAGCGTAGGTAGTGACTTGTCCGCCAGAAATTTTACGTATGACATGGTTTCCAGAATCGGACACATAGATATTCCCGGCATCGTCTAAAGCAATATCGCCAAAACTACTAAAGCGTGCACTGGCATAGTCGCCATCTTGATAGCCTTCGGCGTTTCCGCCTAAAAGTGTTGTAACTTCATTATTTATGGGATTTACGGTACGAATAGATTTTGAACCACTATCAGCAATATATACCACCGTGCCGTCTGCTGATGTAACCATAGATTGCGGATAGTTAAGCCGGCCAAAGGTACCATCTGCGTTACCTTGTGTACCATCTCCTGCCAACAGTTGCATGTTTACAGGTAAGGCTGTTATGGGTTGGTCGCAATTAGGGCCTGTCCATCCTGGTTCACAATCGCAGAAACAATTGCCTTCAATACCCGTGGTTGCGGTGCCGTTTACACAAGCAAGGTCTACACAAGGGTCTGTGGTACTGCCGCAATTTAAAAATCGTTGTTGAGTAGATTCTGGTAATTCGCTAAACTTGGGGTTGTTTATTGAAAGAAATTGCACATCTGCCCATGGTGTAGGATGATAATCAAAATTATTATTTCTAATGTTATCATACAGGAAATCATAATATCCCCATTCATTAACATAGCTCACATTAATCAAGTGATTACCACGGCTGCCCAAATAAATATCACTTTCGTTAGAAAAACTATAAGATAATTCAGGATTCTCGTTGGTAAAATAGTTACTTAGTGGACCATAAGGATTTTGCTGAAGTAATTTTAATTCTCCAGTTGAAGAGTTTCTTTCAGTATAACCAATATTAATTTTTAATTCAATAGTGTTATCTGCGCCTCCAAATTTGATTTCAGGAAATGATCCATATCCATCGTCTTTATGAGATACTGATCTATTTTGTTCTAAATAAATCTTATATGATAAAGTTTTTTCAACAAATAAAATGCTGCTATTTTCTTTAAAATGTAAAATTGGGCTAAAAAATCCAGTATATGGATAATAAATATCTTCCCCTCCATAGGTTCCTGCATTTATTCTGTCACTAAAACGCATTTCCCATGTACTGATCTCTGTAGATGATGAACCATTAACACATTCATTAACTACTAAAACATCATTCTCTAAAAATGAAATAGAAAAGGAGTAATTTTCAATTCGAGATAAATTATCCGATGCTCCATAAATCAATTGAAAAGCAGGTAGCTCTACTCCATAATCTTCAATGTTATATACAACAAAATAATTCCTGTGGCTATAGCTATTATTACTTTCAGTTAAATAAAAAGGGCTATTATCAATCAACCACTGACGATTTTTATCTACAAAATTACCTTCCCCATTTAGAGTTGGATCTGAAAAATTATCAGGTTCACATGCCGTAAATAGTGTCATAGTAACACAAAACAGTAGTATTATTTTAAGATTTTTCATAGCGTTATTTTTTAAATTGGTAGGTTAATTTTATAGGTACAAACATTTGCCATAGGCGGTTTTTATCATTAAGCTGCACGACACCATCGTTTTCTTCAAGAAAATTTGTGAAAGCAAAATCGGTAGTGACACCAACAGAAACCAATAAATTATCGGTTAACGATTTATAAAACTCTACGCCAACATTACCAGACAGATAGCTGGTTTTATACCATGGATATTTTTGGGCATCGTACATGGCATTGTCTTTACTACCCAAATAGCTATGATAGCGAAACCCTGCCATAAGGTTTATGCCTATATGCTCTAAAGGCATTTTATAGACGGCTTGCACGGGCACGGATAAATAATATATTGAGATAGGATACTTTTGTGTTGTGGTTTCCAGTAACTCGTTAGTTTCAGAAAAAACAGGAAAAATGCCAACATCGTGATAGCGTGTTGTTAAAAAGTCTAAGCCAAGTCTTGCGCCCCAAGTCTCGTTAAAAAAATAAGTGCCTTCTAGTCCGCCACGAAATGCAAACGACAAAGGAACGGTTGTGCTATTGTAAACGGGATTATCAATAGTTTCGTGAGAAAAACCAGGTTGTAAGTTTATGGAAACTTCCATGACTTGTGCACGAACTAGCGTACTACTGCAAAGCAACATCAAAAAGATGCTTGTTTTAATAAGTTTTGTCATTATCATGTTGGTTTAAGTTGTTGTTAATCGCCTGTTATTACGCTAAAGTCTTTACCAATAACGTAAGATGTGCCGCCACTACTACCACTGCCTATGCCTGTGTAGCTATTCCGATAAAAAGTGCTGCCCGATTGTTTTGCTAATTGATAGAGATTAAATGAGGCATATTGCCCTTCGTAACCGCCATTGCCCTTGGCGTCTAGCCAATATCTACCCGGGCTTACTCTAAAGAATTGTTGTAAATAGGCAACATCTTTATAATGTAGTTCTCGTTTATTTACAAAGACTCCTGAATTGCCATTGGAAGCATTCGTTTTTAACGGTCCGCCCAATTGCATGTGCGGAAGTACAAAACCCATACATGGTCCGCCGGTTTTTCCCCATGCGCCTGTAAAATTATCGTACCAATACCTGCCATCAATAATTTGAATATGATAATAACTTGATAATTGATTTAAGGTTTCCTGAGGAATCTTTACATCATTTATATAAACTGTGTTTTGTGCTTTCTGATGTCCATTGGTTTGAGGGAATAGTGTCGTATTGATTAAAAGCAACAAAAACAGCGTAGAAAGTTTGGGTATTTTTTTCATAATAACATTTAGGTTAAACTGCTATTGCAAGAAACCTAAAAAAATGCTATTCATGTTCACGGTAAATAACTAAATTGAAAATTGGCTGAAAACTACTAGAGGAAGAATGAACCGTCATTGCTTTAGAAGTCAAGTAATCTCATGATTTTGAAAATGAATTAAACAGATGACTTAAGTCGTTTCTCCTTCGTAATGACGAAATGAATATAAAAAAAGGCTATCCCCAACCTTTTTTAATGGCGTATTTCACCAACTCTGCACTGTTTTTAAGTTGCAGTTTTGATAATATATTTTGTCGATGCGACTCGATGGTATTTTTACTTAAAAATAGGATATCTGCAATTTCTTTGGTGGTATTCCCATCAACTATTAATTGAATAACCTCCTTCTCTCTAGCCGAAATACTTTTACTAAGCGCATCTTCTTTAAAACTATTTAAAACGATGGCTGCAACTTCTGGCGTGTAATAGGTTCCTTGAGCATGCACTTGCTGAATGGCATGTATTAAAATGTCTTTTCCTGAGTCTTTTTGTAAAAACCCATGCGCTCCAGCTTTAATAATGTTTTTGATGAACTCTGGTGATTTATGCATGGTTAACACCAAGACTTTGGTTTCTAAATTTAGTTTTTTTAAGGCTTTAAGCACATCAAACCCGTCCATTTCGGGCATTTCTAAATCTAATAGTAACACATCTGGCACTAGATGTTCTAAGATTATTAAGGCCTCTTTCCCATTTGATGCTTCACCAATAACGTTAATATTGCCCTCATTATTTAACAAAGCCATAAGGCCTTCCCGAAACATTTGATGATCGTCTGCAATAAGTATTCGAATCATAATTACACAGGGATTTGTATGTTAAATGTGGTGCCTCTCCCGCTTGAACTATCAATGTTAAGTGAGCCTTTTAGTTGCTCTACGCGCTGTTTAATACCGTTAATACCCAAGCCTTCGCTGGTGGTTTCAACAAAACCATCGCCATCATCTTCAACCATTAAACTTAAATGTTTCGCATACTTATTTAAGTAAACCGTAAGATTTTTGGCTTTAGCGTGTTTTAAAACATTTTGTATCACCTCTTGTGTAATACGAAACAAATGCACTTCTTTAACGGTATCGATACGTTGTTCCATATTATGTGCATAAAGTTGGGCCTTGAGCTCTTCACTATTCAATTGATCTAAAATAGATTGAATTGCTGACACCAATCCGAATTTAATTAACTCACTAGGCATTAAATTATGTGCTATTTGGCGTACGTCATTACTCGTGTTTTCAACCGTTTGTAAGGTGCTAAGCAATTCTTTTGATGGGCTATCTTGATGTTCTACAACGGTTTGAATTTTATTTTTAAGAAGCGCTAATGAACCGCCAACGCTATCGTGCAAATCTTGAGCAATACGCTTACGCTCTGCAGTTTGGGTATCTTCAATAGCGTGAATGAGTTCTAATTGTTTTTTGTTGGCTGCTCGCTGTTTGTAAACTAAGAAAACAAGCAATGCTAAAATCGCCGCAACCATACCAATAACAACAAGCCATTTCATTTGGTTGCGCTGCTGATTAATGAGTATGTCGTTTTTTAGTTTTTGTTCAGAAAGAAGGATAATTTCTTTTTCTTTCTTTTCGGTTTCGTATTTTGTTTCGAGTTCTCTAACGGCTTGCAACTGTTCTTTGCCAATAATACTATCGTTTAATGCATGGTATTCTTTGTAGTAGGAAAGTGCTTTTCTTGAATTATCTATACCTTCATAGAATTGAGACATATTAAATAATCCATCTCTTAAAATAGTACGATTGCCAATAGAGCGTGACATCTCTAAGCCTTTATTGAAATAACCTATAGCATCTTGATTGTTTCCCAACTTCCCTAAAATCAACCCTACATTCTGGTAACCTATTGCCACGGCTGAGCTATCTACTGTATTTTTTGCGATATTTAATGCTATTTTATAATTTTTATAGGACGCATTTAAATTACCTTTCATTTCAAATAGTCTACCCAAATTATTATAACCAGCGCTTAAATATATACTATCTCCTACTTGCTGTAAATAAGCTATTTCTTTTCTAAACCATTGTTCAGATAGATCAAATTTACCTTGTTGTGCATAAACAATAGCCAAATTACCTCTAGCCCTTGAAGCTTCACTTTCGTTATCTTGCTTTTGTCCATAATCAAGAGCAAGAAACAAATGCTTTTCAGCTTTATCAAAATCTTCCATAGCTATGTAAGCAACAGCTAAACCATTATAAATATATGGTTTCTGATTCTCAATATGAAGGCTATCACTAATGTGTAATGCTTTTAAATTAGCTTTAATATTATCACTAAACTTTCCTAAATAATAATTAGCAATCGCAATGGTTTTATACAATTCAATAAGTTCGCTACTATCCTCTTTATAGCCTAAATCTAATGCTTTTTTTGAAGTTTCTAGTGATTCATTTATCTCGTGAGCATAAAGTTGTTGCCGTGCTATGATTGACAAATATTGAAAGTAAAGTCTTTTATCTTTTTCAATATCTATACGCTTTTTGGCTTCTTCCAAATAGGTCACTGCAGGATTTTCATTGGGGTTACTTTTACCTTGAACAAGTTTAGATAATTCAATATAAATGCTGGCTTGTTCTGTTTTAGAAGCAGTTTTAAGCAATTGCTCTATGCTATCAATTTTGGTTTGTTGCGCATAAGCAAAAAAAGAAATATAAAGTGAAAAAAATAGAACTGCTTTTAGTTTAAAGCCCATGTTTAACTTTTTTCTAAATGTATTATTTTTTTTTAAATTATGTATTATAATTTATACAAAGTAAGAAAAAAAGCAAAATATATTATTAGTAGTTATTTGAATAACAGTAACTTATAAATGAATGAAATAAATTATATCTAGTTGCCACTATCAAAAGTGATCCATACAATTTATGCTAATCTTTTTAGAAGAAAATTAAAGTTTGAATATTAATTCTATTAATAAAAAATTACAAAATACTGATAATAAGTATTTTAAACTATTTGCAGATACAGTAAGTAACGAACCCTTATTTTAAAGGGGTTTCAAAGGTTTGGGGCGTAAATGGGAGACAAAATTATTTTATTTCTATAAAAAGTTAATCTCTTAATAACTTTTTCAATCTAGTTTGATAAGCTTGAGTATAATTTCGTTTTATTTTTTCATTAAGATATGAAGCATTAATAAGTGATAGAACCTTATCTTGATTAATAGTAATATTTTTAATTGTTTTCTTTATCTGATTTTCAGGAATAGCGGCTAATTCTCCTAAAATAAAAAATTGCTCTTTTATTTTTCCTTTGGTTTCTCTTGGTGGTAGCAGTCCATCATCCAATGCAAAATCCCTATCCTCAATATGGATTCTACTATTTAATAAATCATATGCTGGACTTAACCTAAAATCACCTAATGGCGTTTCTATTAAAGAGAAGTTTTTAAAATGCGCATCTCCGTTGGACATCAAATAATTAAAAAGCACGAGCCTAAATAGTTTTATAGATTCTATTTGGTATGCAGGCGCATACGTTTTTAACAGTTCAAAAAGTTCCAAATAACTACCTAAATATTTAAAATCTTCCCCATGTGTTTGAGGTGTTCTGCCTGCTAATGTAGCAAAATCTTCTTGCGCCCATTTACCACCATCATCTTTTACATCAAAACGCTTTGTAATATATGCAGGATCCCCATTTTTAAAAAACATCAAGGCATTTTCTGCTGTTTCAATTCCAAAAATCTGCCTTGCTATTTGCATGGTCAAGTGTTCATTAGCAGGCATTTGATCTGTGTTTTTCCCTACATTAGGTATTGGTTTTAAAATATACTCTCCTTGTTCTCCTTCTTTTATTAATCTAATTTTATTCTTCTCTAACAAAACAGAGAATTTCTCCTGTACACCGGAAATAGACATGCGCTTTCTGTTTTCGGTAAACAATGCATTTGCATCCATATTACTTGTAGGAGACTCATAAGTTAGTATATGGCTCACTTTTTTACCTCTAAAAACACGCTTTAAGGCTAGATTACTATAACTATTATAGCCTAATTTAAGTGTTCCTGGACAATATTCTATTTCTGGTAAGCTCATTTATCTTATATTTTCCTTATTTTGATTGCTCCAATGGTATCATGCTTAGCTGTTGAAAGCAATAAACCAAAATAATCTTTGGTATCAATGCGTAATTCAAAACAAACTGTTTGTTTATTAGAACCTTCAGGCAACATATTATAAAAAAAAGGAAAAAAATGTTCTGACTGGTATTCCTGTTGGTTTTTGGGCAACGTCAAACTAATAGCAGGTTTACTAGCTTCCACAAACCAATTATCATGATAACGAAAAACAAAACTTCCATTATCCAGCTGTTTTAACAATCCAGCTGATTCATTTTTATATAAAACATCGGCTTGTCTCATTTGCTAGCATCTGTTTTTTTTATTTGAAAAGTTAGCTCCATCCCTAGTGCATCTGCTAACTTACTAAGAGTTTCTACCGTTGGGTTTCCTTTACCACTTTCAAACTGTTTGAGCGTACGCAGGCCTACTCCAGAAAGATCTGCCAACATTTCCTGGGTAACTTGGAGCATCTCTCTTCGTTCTTTTATACTTATTATTAAATTTTCAAAGTGCATTTTATGGCTCTTTTTTATGTAAATATAAGCATTTTTTTAATAAAAAACATAAAAAGTGCTTTTTAATGCACTAATTAGTGTTTTAACAACTCACATTGATATGGATTAGTAAAATAGTGCCATATAAGGCACTATTTATTAATACTATAACAGACCCTAAGAATATTTTTTTTTGGTACTAGAGCAAATAGTCCATTGTAGGCTTTATAAAATAAACTTTCTTTCCCTATACTAGGAATCAGTATGACTTTAGTTATTTTAATTTAAAATTATGATGATAAGATACTAATTTTAATCTATTTGTTCAGTTATATTAAAACAAAAACACTTTTCATCTGACAATTACTTTATCTCAAAATACCATTGGTCATAAATTGCTTTACCATCTATATCTAACGCAATAAAAATCCCATTGCTCCAACACCAAACAATATTGCAATTATAAAAACTACCACCGCCCAAGTGGGATATATTTTGGCATTATCGATTTTCTTATTAAAACGACTTTCAAAAAGCTCTATACTGTTCATGTGTGAAGCCATTTGCTTCTGATGTACCTCAATAATGGCTTTATAATCTACTACGTCCATCTTAATCTTAGTTGTATTTAATTGCTCACTGATTTTTTCAAGTCTTTCAACGCCTTTATTAAAATCATGGAGTTCATTGACCAAAAGGGCGGTCAGTTCTTCAAGTTTTGTCATGATTGTTATGTTTAATTAATATCCAATTCCTTTTTGGATTGCTTTTTTTATAATTAACTTGGTTATTTTTAGAGCCAAGCTAGGGGTCAGGTCAACCACTTTACCGGCTAGTTTGATACTTGCATTGTTTTCCTTTAAAATACTCGCGCCTTGAATCCCTGACATCTGTTTTCCAATATTCCCAATGGACATATTTCGGTGTACTTCACTGCCCTTTAGGTCATGACCATCAAACTCAAATCTAAAGCCTTGTAATTTGTTCTGGTTGTTTATACTCGGAATGACTTTAACCCCATTGGATTCCATGGCTTTTGCATAGTCATCAAAAGATTTGGGCTGAAACTGTTTCATGGTCAGGTCATGCCTTCGTTTGATTTCAGTACGGATTTCCATCGAGTTGAAAGCCTTTTCAAATTGTACCTGTTTGACCGTGGTCAGCTGCATACGTTCAGCCACCCTTTCAGCGGTCAATTGGCTGCGCTTCCCAATAAAACTATCGTTATAGGCAACACCCCTAAAATCAATACGATTGACATATAAATGGATATGCTTATGCTCCTTATCCTGATGTACAAAAGCGATGGCCTGGCGTTCGCCCAGTTTCATGTCCTTTATAAAACGTGCCGTGATTTCATTGAGTTCCTTTGTTCCCAAGTGTTTTCCATCTTCAATGGTCGGACTGATGACGAAGGAAAGGGTATTCTTGGTACAATGGTAGTTTAGGTCCTGGACCATTTTGAACTCCTTGGTGATCTCTGCAGGGGAATCGCCATGCAGGTATTCCTTCAGTACGATCTGGGCATCCTTTTCCTGGTTCCATCCATAGGACATGGATGCCCGGGTGTGTGATATGCTTTTGCCTTTTCCTATCATGGTTGAAACTTTTTAAGGTGCGCCTTGATGTCGTTAGCCAGGGCGTGAACTTCTTCCATAAGTTTGGGATTCCGTTTTTTGAACATGTTCCCAATGGACTTAAAGTTGTTATGGTACTTGATGAGCATTTTATAAACTTCGATGTGCTCTTCTGTAAAACGTTCCGTAATCTCCTGTTCAAATAGGCTACGTCGTATGTATTCACTTAATGTCAAACCGCTTCTGGCTGCTTTGATATTCAAAAGCTTCTTTTCATAAACGGTACATCGAAACTTAACGAGGTCTCCCTTCCCCTTAAACACTCTTTTTTTTTCTTTGCGACCTTCGGGAGCAAACGAGAATGTGTCCACAGACACACATCTCGAATTCCTCCACATGGACAGTTCTGTTTCCGATAGGTTCAGTAATACTTCCATGTCCAAGGCTTCCATATTATCCAGTGCTTCGGTCGGAATCTGTACCGTCCGCTGTTTTTGACCTTGGTTATTTTTTGGTGTAAAATCAAAGTTGTTATCATCCGCCATCACACAAATAGTTGTTTAAATCTTTATGGTTTTTGTAGGTGTTACTTTTATCGATAACCTTATGGTTGGTTTCCATAAGGTATTTAGTAGCTCCAGTTCCTGCCGTATCGTTATCCAAATAGAGCAAGGTCTGTTCATAATTAATGATATAGGATTCTATGTCCTTTACAAAGGCAATGGAGTTCATGACCATGATATCCGAAATGTTCAACAGTTCCGGTTCCAATATGGCCAATGACAATAGATCAAACATGCCTTCCAAAATGATTAATTGTTTATTGTTGTTTTGGATATAGGTAAAGGATTTGGGGCTGCTACTATTCTTAAAAAGCCTGTTTCTAAGTTCCCAACCATTTTTATAATTTCTTAATCCAATGGCAAAGAATTGAGTTTCCTTAAACCTATACCAAACCTCTTTGCAATAGGTATTGGCAACCATTAATGAAATACCTCTGGAGTTTAGATATTGAATCAGGGCTGGATGCATGATATCTTGGACTTTAATGATTTTAATATTGGTACTTGGGATTATGTTAATTGCCGTTGTATCCCACTGATACCGTTGTTCCATTATGTTAATTGGAATGGAATCACTTAAAAACTCCAAAGCTTCTTTTATGGAACATTTTAAAATTTTGCATACCAAATCTATCACGTTACCTCCAATACCTTCACCGTGGTCGTACCATCGGTTCTTGGTCCTGGAGACTTTGAAAGAGGCTTGGGTTTCTGACCTGAAAGGACTCAGAAACCAAGCTTCTTTCTCCGTTGTCCGATTGGGAAAGTGCCCTAATTTTTCCAGTGCCTTTTCCACTGAAAAATTACGGGCTGTTTCACAATTTATTTTTCTTTTCATAAGCCAATGTGTTTTAGGGTGTTTTTTTAATGATTTGATGATTTCCTCTTGAAAGCCTTATAAACATTAGGTTTTCTGAGTCATCAAAATGTCATCATTTCATCATTCTAGGTTTTTTAAGACATTATCCTGTCATCATTATTTTTTTTGATGACAAAATGATGATACAATGATGACGACCTTAGCCCAATAAATACGGCAGGTTTTCTATTCCGTCATCAAATCATCAAAATTTTCAGTTAAAAATGATTTCCCTACGGTAAAATAGCGTCCCTTGGCATCTATCAAAGTCATATCTCCGTCCGTCCAAATCACAAATTTTTGATAGCTATTGGAGTTGTCCTGATTATCCAGTTTCCAATCCTTCTTCAGTAGCCTCCGAAGTTGGGTCAAATCCGTTTTTACACGAGTCCTGTTCAGTGCCAATAATGCATCCATTGGACAAAGGTCAACAGCTTCCAAATCAAATTTTTCAATCACTCCCATTAGAATACTTGCAAGTTCCTTTTCAACCCTATTCCGATTGTTCTGTACCAATTTTGTTAAGGCGGTTGTCTTTATTTGTTGGGCAGTGAACCACATACGTGTTAAGTGTTTTGAACTTATTTTCCTGTTTGCTAGATAATAAAGGAAGGCTGGGATTTCTTCAATTAATTTTTCCAAGTAGTTGGTCTGTTCTGCTTCCAGAATAGGTACTTTGATTACCCAAAACCGGGTTTCATTGGCATCAATTTTAATAAAGCTTTCTTCATTGTTACTGCAAAGGATAAATTTGCCAAAAAACTCGACCTCACGTTTGTCCTTGCCCTTAGCTTCTAGCTTATTGATATTGGTGGTACTGAGATATTTGATGCGCTCAGTAAGTTCCTCCTTATTGAATAACACTTCGTCAATACATATCAACAGTTTGTTAGCCCAATCTGCATTGAACTGGCTGCTAAAACTGTCATTGGTCAAATAGGTGAGGTTGTTCTCAAAGATTTCTTTGAGCCATTTTAAAAAGGTGCTTTTCCCTGTGGAGCGTTCCTTGGACACCAAACATAAAATAGGCAGTACCTGAATGGGTTTTAAATAAAGTAATTGAAGATAGTCCAAGCCCAGTTCGTAGTGTTTACCAAAGATGTGCTTTACAAATTTTAGGGATAAGGTAACGTCTCCCTCTTTGGGCACTTTGCCCAAAGGGGAGTAGATATTGTAAAAACCCAAATATTCCTTTTTAAAATTCAAATGGCTTGGAATACAGGTAAAGCCATCATATTTTGGGATTTTACTCAAATGGTCTTTGCCATGATCTTGTTTGATGGTTTCCATATTCCAGTGTACCAGGATCTCGTTGAAGTGACCAGCTATGGTTGGGGCTTTGACAAGTTTGTAATAGGAGGTTCCTACACGTATATAAGGTATCTGTTTCATAAGAATTGTTTTTATGCCATAAGATGTCATGGCAAATTGCTAACTGTTTGATTTTGCCTTAAAAAAATTTAGGCATTCTTATTCGCCAGATTACCTGCTTGGGTGTTGTCCTTTATTTTTAGTTGGGGTTCTCGCTTATGTTGTAGTAGCCAATCCACAAGTTTCTTTTTATCGAAAAAGACCATTTTTCCGTTGGGTTTGGAGTGGGGAATTTTTCCGGAAGCTGTGAGCTTGTAAAGATAACTTCTGGATATACCCGTGTAATCACTGGCTTCATCAAAGGTCAATACTTCTTTGCTTCCTATAAGTAGTTTTTCTAAACGATCCAATCGTTCCAGTATTAAAATAGTGTCCATTTTTATTGTTTTTAGGTTAATAAAATGAACAAAAGCGCTTTTGTTATCCCTTATGGGATTATGGTAATAAAGGTATAAAACGGGGCTATTGAAAGAAGAAAAAAAATTACTTAGTTATTCACAATTAATTGATAAACAATAGATTGAATCAATTTATATCAAGTTTTATGAACTAAATTAACTTTTCATTTTCTTCGGGTTTTAAAGGAGTCAAATAATATCATTCTTAATTGACCCTAAATGTTTTATTTAGATGGTTTTTTAGGGTTATTAACAATAATTAAAAGGAATAGTAATAAAAACCGAATTTTAAAACCTCTTTTTACAAGTTATAATTCTGATAATGCATCCTTTTTCTTTGAATTGAAAAAATTTGCAATAGTTTTGAAACAAAATCTATTTAACTTTTAATTTTTCACTCAATTTATTCATATCCTCACTCACCTTTTTATTAATAACCCGGGCATAAATTTGGGTTGTTGCAATTTTTGTATGCCCTAACAATTTTGATACAGTTTCAATAGGCACGCCATTGCTTAGGGTTACAGTCGTTGCAAATGTATGGCGTGCCATATGAAAGGTTAAATTCTTTTTAATTCCACTTAACTCTGCAATTTCTTTTAAATAACAGTTAATTTTTTGATTTGAGAAACAGGGAAATAGGGTGTTTGAAATAATAGTTCTTTGATGTCCATCATATTTTTTGATTAAATTTTTAGCCTGATTTAATAATGGTATAGCCAAAAAAGAATTCGTTTTTTTCCTTCTGGTATTTATCCAATAATTCCCATCTATACCTAATATAATATTATCTGCTTTTAAACTATTTATATCAACATAAGAAATACCAGTATAACAACTGAAAAGAAACAGATCCTTAATAATGTTCAGCCTTTCTATAGAAGAATGAAATTGTTCTAACGAATTCAATTCATTCTCAGTTAAAAACTCTCTTCGTTTGTTTTCAAAAGAACTTTTAAATCTGACAAACGGATCCTTAATTATCCATTCTAAGTGATATGCCATGGTAACCATTTTACGTAATCGTTGTAAGTGTTTCATAGCCGTATTATGACTCATTTTTTTTTGGTTATCTTTTGGCTTGTAGGACTTGATAAAATGTTCGAAATCCACAATAAATGAGTAATTCAAACTTTGTAAGCTCATATCAGTAGTTTTTAGTTTCTCATTTAAAAACTTTATTAAATAACCTTGAGTAACTTTATAATGCCGAAGTGTATGGTTATTTAATTTCTCTTGAGAAACTTCATTATGATATTCAAATAACTCCAATAATGTTTTGTTTGATTCAGCTTCTCCCAAAAACTTAGATTTAATTGATTGAGAAGTGATTAGTTTATCCTCACTTAATAAGTCTTCATAGGATTCATAAATTTTAGCTCGCACCTGTTCAATATATTTATTTAACAGTTTGGAGCTTTGCTTTGTGCCTTTTGCCATACCCCTATTTGAATCCCAATTAGAGACTGGTAATCGCCTTTGCAAACTTATATTGGTACGTTTGCCATTAACAGTTATCCTTGCATAAACAGGAACTTGATCATTTTTAATACGTGAAGTGTTAACCCAAAATAATAGGCTAAAAGTTGAACGAGTTTTCATAATTATCGTCTTTAGTTAAACATTTATAAAGACGAAACTCAAATACAATGACCTAATTATAAGGTTTTTATCCCTTATTCGGTCAACACTTTTTCATTTTTTTAAACTGTTGACCGATTTGGTATCATTTAATCTTAAATCAAATCAAAATAAATTAAGGTCTTAAAACTATAAAACCTTGCAAATCATACAGTTTGCAAGGTTTTAACTTCTTTTAATTACTAAATTTGTGATCGCGACAGGATTCGAACCTGTGACCGTCTGCTTAGAAGGCAGATGCTCTATCCAACTGAGCTACGCGACCAGTAATTTCAAATTGTCGGGGTGGCAGGATT
>CAYMDB010000023.1:0-16023 GCA_964388865.1 uncultured Flavobacteriaceae bacterium | reverse complement strand
TTTTTTTCATAATACATTCCTAAATAATAAGCACTTAACATTGAGTCAGGAAATTGTTCTCTAATTAACTTAGATAACTTCTCTAAGGACTCTAAGTCGTCTTTTTTGTTCGCAGCAGCTGCAATTGCTCTGATATCATTTTCAATTAATTTTTTTTCGAACCCATAAAAATAATTGATGTCTTCATACTTTTTCATCAGATAATCATACGGAGAACCTTCATAAGTCAATACTTTTTCATTGTACTCTTCTAAATTAATTGGCTTATACAGTGCGAAAATTTGATTGAGTGCTTTAGGTATTCCTCTTCCAACTAAAGAATAGTGGGTTGCGTCTTCAAAATCATCAAACTTATAATGAAGTTTTTCATTTTTAATAGCCTTTATTATTAGGTCTGACTCTAAGATTGCCGGTCTTAAAGCTTCTACATCATTGTCTGCTGTAGCTAAATAATAAAATGTTTCATTATTCAATACAGCTAATCGTTGCTGTAATCTGCTTTTCATTTCGGGAGCGAAATCTGGACTCAAAGCAACATAAGCTCTAAACAGAGGCTCATCCTTAAATAGATAATAATTGATAAAATTAGCGCTAAGATCGTGACCAAAAATTATTCTAAATTCAGAAGCCTTATAGTTACTTTCCATGTAAGGTATGAGTTCAGCGGCAACAAACTCGTAAAATGCAGCACCTTCTCCCGCCGGAAAAAAAGTCTCAGCATCATAATAAAAATCATCTTCCCGAGAAAGTCCCTGCTTAATACCCACTACAATACAATCTGGTATATCTTCCCAATAGGCCTGATAATCTATATTACCTGCAATAGGTTCAAATAAATAATCTCCATCTAACACGATAATTAAAGGATAGCTGCGTTTTTCTTCGGGATTGTAATTTCTTGGCAACTGAATTTTTAAGTCGCGCGGTCCTTCAAGTTTATAAGAATCAATAGTTTTATAAATGGCCTGTGCATGACTGCCTACAGCCAAAAAACACAAGATTAAAAGAAGTTGAAACTTTTTCATTTCATTACGGGTCTAAAGTTATAAGCAAGGTAAAAAAATATTTTTATCCATTGGTCTTCTTTCTGTTATAGATAGGAACCACTATTAAAGATAAACCTCCTATAAGAATGATGACTAAAGTTTGGGTAGACCACATAATCCAACCAAAAGCTCTACTCGGATCTTCGGGCATATTAAATAGTAAAAAGGCAATAACAATGGCTTCTGGAAAGGACCCTATACCACCATTGGTCGCGGCAATGCTAAAACTGGCGAGTATAAATCCAATTAAAACTGCCGCTACTGAAATATTGTAAAGTTCTGGAAAAGCAAAAGTTGTAACATAAAACATAAGCACGTACATGAGCCAAATAAACAAGGTATGTGCGATAAATTCCCATTTCCTTTTCATTTTAAAAATACTCAATGCACCCACGACAAGTCCTTTGAGAAATTCTTTGACTTTTAACGCAAATTTTGATTTACTTTTATTGATGAATACAACGAGCAACAGTCCAAAAATTAGCAGTACTAAAAACCCGAGAATTAAGGCGCTTGGATTAAATTTATCAGAAAAAAAGCCATAAATAAAGTCGAATTCTATAAAAAAGGCTGTGGCCACGATTAAAAGTAACATTATGGTATCCGCAATGCGTTCCGCGACAATAGTCCCGAAGCCTTTATCAAAAGGAATTCCTTCGTAATTGGCTAAAATAGAAGCTCTAGCAATTTCACCCGCTCTTGGGATTGTGAAATTGATAAGATAGGCCGAATAAACCGCCATTAAGCTGTTCGCAAATTTTGGTTGATACCCAAGGGGCTCAGCCATGTAAAGCCAACGGTAGGCTCTTGACGCGTGACTTAAAATTCCCAACACCACACCAAGTGCAATCCAAGCGTAGTCGGCATCTTTAAAATAATGAATTAAGGTGGTTATAGATATTTGAGATAAGGAATACCAAACCAAAATCATACCTAAGAGTAAAGGTAGAACAACTTTTAGGATGGCTTTTGTTTGATTCAACAGCTTACTTTAGGAGGTTAGTGGCCTCATCAGGAAACACTAAAGACGGCTTAAATACTTTCGCCTCTTCAATATCCATAAACGCATAAGTGATAAGGATTAAGGTATCACCAACGGCAACTTTTCGGGCCGCCGCACCATTTAGCGTAATTTCGCCGCTTTGTCGCGGTCCAGGTATACAATAGGTTTCTAAACGCTCCCCATTGTCATTGTTGACAACCTGAACTTTTTCCCCTTGAATAATATTAGCCGCTTCCATTAAGTCTTCATCAATGGTAATACTCCCAATGTAATTTAGGTCTGCACCAGTCACTTTTACGCGATGAATTTTTGATTTAACAACTTGAATTTGCATGTGGCAAAGTTAATTAATTTAAAGCAATATTATCTATAAGTCTTATATCGCCAGCATATACTGCAATAAAAGCCCTATAGCTCTTATTTGTTGATTTTTGTTTTATTGGTTTTAAGGTTTCTACTTCAGCAATACTAAAATATTCTAGCTCTAAAAGCGGTTGCTTTTTAAATTGCTGTACAACCCAATCCTCTATAAATGCTGCACTTTCTGTGCCAAACTTTTTCTTGGCAGTTTTTAAGATTTTGTATATAAATGGGACCACAACGCGCTGTTCTGGTGTTAATCTCACGTTTCTAGAACTCATAGCCAAACCATCAGCGGCCCTGTGTATGTCGCAACCAATAATTTTTACCGGAAGATGATGTTTATTAACAAGTTTCTTAATGATTTGCAATTGCTGAAAATCTTTTTCACCAAAGTAAGCGTGGTCTGGTTTTACAATATCTAAAAGTCGTTTTACTATGGTGCCAACACCGTCAAAATGCCCAGCTCTAAAAGCACCTTCCATTTCGTGCTCTAAACCATCGTAATCAAAAACATCTGAGGCTATATGATCCCCGTAAATATCTGCTGCGGTTGGCGCATAGACAACAATGTTAGTTTCACTTATATTTTGTAATAAAGCCATATCGGCTTCTAAAGTTCTAGGATAATTTGCCAAATCCTCCTGGTTATCAAACTGCGTTGGATTGACAAATATACTCACTACAACCACCTCATTTTCGCTTAAAGCTTTATGGACTATAGACAAATGACCATGGTGTAAGGCACCCATGGTGGGCACAAAACCTATAGTGAGGCCTTGATCCTTTAGGCCGTCTAAATACTTGGCTAAGTCTAATTTATTCTGAAATTTTTTCAATGCTCTAACAAAAAATTAACGGGTGCAAACATAATATAATACTAGCAATCTGCCCAAATTTTTGTAATTTTGCATGTTTTTACTTTTAAATACTATAAGCAGCAGATTTATGAAAGATAAGCGAATATTGTACGTGTCATCAGAAGTTGTACCCTATTTACCAGAAACTGAAATTTCTTCAATGTCATTTGAAGCCCCAAGGATGGTAAACAAACAAGGAGGACAAATACGAATATTTATGCCGCGCTTTGGAAATATTAATGAACGGAGGCACCAATTGCATGAAGTAATCCGGCTTTCCGGAATTAATTTAGTCATTAACGATCTCGATATGCCGCTAATTATAAAAGTAGCTTCTATACCTAAAGAACGCATTCAGGTGTATTTTATAGATAACGAGGACTATTTTAAACGCAAGGCTACCCTAGCCGATGAGAACGGAAAACTGTTTGCAGACAACGACGAACGCGCTATATTTTTTGCCAAAGGTGTTATAGAAACTGTTAAAAAATTAAATTGGGCACCAGATATTATCCATGTTAATGGATGGTTGGCGTCCTTACTTCCGTTATATTTAAAAGAGTTTTATAAAACCGAGCCTCTGTTTACCGAAAGTAAAATTGTTACCTCTGTATACAATCAAACCTTTGATGGCACGTTAGATAAAGATATTTTGAACAAAATAAGCTTTGATGGCATTGATACAAAAGCAACACAACTTTTAAAACAGCCCGATTATATCAATTTAATGAAAATCGCGATTGACAATTCTGATGCTGTAATTAGAGGTTCTCAAGAACTACCAAAAGAACTCGACGACTACATTAACAATTTAACGCAACCCGTTTTGGACTATTATGCCATTGAAGAGTTTGCCGATCCTTACACCGATTTTTACAACAACAAGGTGCTTAACAGTTAAAATTACCTATGAAAAAAAATAAATTTGCCCCTCAATTCATTTTATTCGGATTCATTCTTATTGGCTTTATCGCTTGTGAAACTGACTATGCAACTCTAGAATCGGATGTTATTAACGCGGAAAATGCCACAAATTTTGGCATTCTCAAAGAGACGCATAACATTATCACCTACACCAAAAAGTTAGGCCCGGTACAAACTAACGGTCTCGGACTTAACTCTCTTGGGATTTATGATGATGCCTATGGTCGCACAACAGCAAGTTTTGTAACTCAAATGACTACGAATGCTTTTAATCCAAATTTTGGTGAAGAAGCAGTGATTGATTCTGTGGTATTAACGCTTCCTTTTTTCAGTGCCGCTATCGCAGTTGAAGAAGATGGCAACATTCTGTACAATATCGATTCTGTTATAAAAAGAAAACCCATTAATTTAAGAGTTTTTGAAAGCAACTACTTTATAAGAGATTTTGATCCAACGGGCGACTTTAACGATAATCAGGCCTATTTTTCAAATAAATCCGCATCATCTTCAGAACCGATAGATGAGGCTGCTTTTGAGGGTGAAGAATTAATAATTCTTCAAAGTCCCCAGACATCATATACAGCAAATAACACAGTAGCCATAAATGACAGTGGATTTGTACTAACTGAAATAAATGAGGAAGGCGATACACAGGTCTCTGAAAGAGTTGCGCCTGGCATAAGGCTAAAATTAGACCCGGCTTTTTGGCAGAGTAAAATTATAGACCAACAAGGTGAATCTGTGCTAAGCAATCAAAATAATTTTTCAGATTATTTTAGAGGCCTATACTTTAAAGCCGAGCCCGTAAATAATGATGGTAGTTTTCTCATATTAAATGTTGCCGGATCCTCTTCTCATGTCACTATATATTACAAAAGACTAACGCCTTCAACTACGGATGACGAAAACACAAAAGAGCAAGCTACTTACGAGTTGCGATTTGGCCCGAACAGAGTTAACTTTATGGATAACAATTTTACAACTCCTATCCCTGGAATGGATGAAGTGGACACGATTAACGGAGATAGCAGAATCTATTTAAAAGGAGGTAAGGGAGCACTTGCCCAAATCAAACTTTTTAACGGTGATAATATTGATGATGATCCAGAGGTGAATGCTTTTGAAGCGTTTAAAAATATGTTTGTTGAAACCGATGAAGAAACAGGAAAGTTTAAAAAATCTAAACGTCTTGTTAACGAAGCCAATCTTGTGTTCTATGTAGACCAAGATATCGTGCAGAACGGCGAACCTAATCGTATCTATCTGTACGATATAGCAAATAAATTACCGTTAAACGATTATTATTTAGATGGTAACATTGGAAGTTTACCTTCGTTTTCAATTATTAATCATCTCGGTCCTTTACAACGTGTTGATGATGAACCAAATGGAGCTGGTATTAAATACAAACTTAAAATAACAGAACATATAAACAACCTGTTATTAAGAGACTCTACCAATGTCGACTTAGGTTTGGCAGTTTCTCTCAATGTTAATTTAGAGGAATTCTCTGCACAACAAAAAGTGCAGGATCCAAATCTTCCAAATCTGACGACACCAATAAGTTCAATTATATCACCAAGAGGAACCGTATTGCACGGAAATGCAACCGAAGATGCAAATAAAAAGGTAGTTTTAGAGATCTATTACACCAAACCGAATTAATTAAATATTTAAATTATGTGCGGAATTGTTGGATATATTGGGCACCGTCAAGCCTATCCTATTATCATTAAAGGCTTGCAGAGACTCGAATATAGAGGTTACGATAGTGCTGGTATAGCGTTATACAATGGCACCGATATTAAATTGTCTAAAACCAAAGGAAAGGTTTCTGATCTTAAAGAAAAATTAGAACTTGAAATTTCAACTGAAGGTACTCTAGGTATTGGTCATACACGTTGGGCAACTCATGGGGTTCCAAACGATGTAAATTCTCATCCGCATTACTCAAATTCTGGTGATTTAGTCATTATTCATAACGGAATCATTGAAAATTACGATTCTCTTAAAAAGGAATTAATCAATCGTGGATACACCTTTAAATCCGACACAGACACTGAAGTCTTAGTAAATTTGATAGAGGACGTTAAGAAAAAAGAAAATATTAAACTCGGTAAGGCTGTTCAGATTGCTTTAAATCAAGTTGTGGGAGCCTATGCTATCGCTGTTTTCGACAAAGATAAACCCAACGAAATAGTTGTAGCACGACTAGGAAGTCCGTTAGCTATTGGTATTGGTGATGATGAATTCTTTATAGCAAGTGATGCTTCACCCTTTATAGAATACACTAAAAATGCGATTTATCTCAAAGATGAAGAGATGGCCATTATTAGAAGAGGCAAAGAAATTAAAATTAGAAAGATTAAAAACGATGCTCTCGTTGCACCCTACATGCAAGAATTGCAACTTAATCTCGAACAAATAGAAAAAGGAGGCTATGAACACTTTATGCTTAAAGAAATATACGAGCAACCTAGTGCTATATTAGATACCTTTAGAGGGCGATTATTAAGTCATGAAGCCATTATTAAAATGGTTGGTGTTGAAGATAACATGAAGCGATTTCTTGCGGCAGACCGCATACTTATTGTGGCTTGTGGTACCTCATGGCATGCTGGTTTAGTAGCAGAATACATATTTGAAGATCTTGCTCGAATTCCTGTTGAGGTAGAATACGCCTCTGAATTTAGATATCGAAATCCAGTAATTTCAGAAAAAGATGTGGTCATAGCTATTTCACAATCTGGTGAAACAGCAGATACTTTGGCGGCCATAAAATTAGCAAAATCTAAAGGAGCCTTTGTTTTTGGTGTTTGTAATGTTGTTGGCTCTTCCATAGCGAGAGAAACGGATGCAGGTGCGTACACGCATGCGGGCCCTGAAATAGGAGTCGCTTCAACAAAAGCCTTTACCACTCAAATTACAGTTTTAACTTTAATGGCATTGCGTTTAGCAAGAGCCAAGGGAGTTATAACCAGCTCAAAATTTAGACAGTATTTAATAGAACTTGAAACTATTCCGAGTAAAGTAGAAGAGGCTCTTCAATCTGATGCTAACGTGCAAACCATTGCAAAAATTTATAAAGATGCAACCAACTTTTTGTATTTAGGTCGCGGCTTTAATTTCCCTGTGGCTTTAGAGGGAGCTCTAAAATTAAAAGAGATTTCTTATATACATGCTGAAGGCTACCCAGCTGCCGAAATGAAACACGGCCCAATTGCCTTAATTGATGAACAAATGCCAGTTGTAGTCATCGCTACGAAAAAAGGCCATTACGATAAAGTGGTAAGTAATATCCAAGAAATAAAATCTAGAAAAGGTAAAATTATTGGCATCGTAACCAAAGGAGATACGAGCGTAAAAGAATTGGCAGATCACGTTATTGAAGTTCCAGAAACTTTAGAATGCCTTACCCCTTTACTTACTACGATTCCTCTGCAATTATTATCCTATCACATTGCTGTGATGCTCAATAGAAATGTAGATCAACCTAGAAATTTAGCCAAATCGGTAACAGTAGAATAGTTTAGGATTTATTAAAATCACCATATTTTAAGGCCTTAAAAATGAGAATTACTCAATTTTAAGGCCTTTTATCTTTAATATATTATTATGCGTGCATAATTTTTTGAGGATTTCTTCACTATATTTCGTATATTTAATTAAATTGCCCAAACTAATTAATAACTAATTCTCTAATTTTTTAAAATGAAGACAATCTTAAAGCTTTTTGCAATGCTTTTTTGTGTGGTATCTTTTGCTCAAACCACCATAAAAGGTACAATTAATGACAACACAGGGTTACCCTTACCCGGAGCAAATATTGTAATTGTTGGTGCCTCTTCAGGTACCGTATCAGATTTTGATGGTAATTACAGCTTAACGGTAAACCAAGATCCACCATTTAAAATACGTGTGAGTTACACTGGTTTTCAAACTCAAACTATTGATGTAACAAGTAACAATCAAACCATCGATGTTACTATGGCCGAAGGAAACGAACTCGACGAAGTTGTAATTTCGGCGTCCCGTACCCCAGAGCGTATTTTTGAATCGCCAGTAACAGTGGAACGTTTTGGCTTGAAAGAAATTAAAAACACAGCTTCCGCAGATTTTTATGATGGTTTAGAAAACCTAAAAGGTGTAGATATAAACACCAATAGTTTAACCTTTAAATCTATAAATACGAGAGGTTTTGCAACATTTGCCAATACGCGTTTTATGCAATTGGTTGACGGAATGGACAACTCGGCTCCTGCGCTTAACTTTCCGCTCGGAAACTTACTCGGTATGACCGAAACCGACATACTAAGCGTAGAGCTTCTGCCAGGGGCATCTTCGGCTTTATATGGAGCAAACGCCTTTAATGGAATTTTGTTTATGCGTAGTAAAAGTCCTTTTGACCATCAAGGTATTAGTGCCTACTTTAAAGGTGGTATAACATCTCAGGAAGCTGCTGGTGATAATGAATACAAAGATTATGGTATAAGAATGGCCTATAAATTCAGTGAGAAATTTGCTGCAAAAGTGAATTTCGCCTATTTACAGGGTACGGACTGGGCCGCTAACGATACACGAGGTAAAAACGATCTCAATTTTATCGATGGCTCTAGTACGAGAGAAAATGATCCGGCTTATGACGGTGTTAACACTTACGGAGAAATAGCGAATACAACCTTAAGATCAGTAGCGGAAAGTCCAACTTTTTTAAGTCAACTCCCAAATCCAGCATTAGTAGATTTACTTCCTCTAGACCAAGTTGTAAGCCGAACAGGTTATAATGAAGCAGATCTTACAAATTATGATGCAAAAAGTCTTAAAGCCGATTGGGGCTTATACTTCCGCCCTTGGGAGAATGATTTTGAAATCCAATACGTTGGTAAAATCGGTTCTGGGTCTACTATTTATCAAGGGTCCAACCGTTATTCTATCAACAATTTCTTTTTGCAACAACACAAAATAGAGATTAAAAATGATAACTTCTTTGTGCGCGGTTATGTAACTGCAGATAACGCAGGAGATTCTTACGATTTAGTCTTTACAGGTTTAAACATAAACAGACAATGGAAAAGTGATAATCAGTGGTTTGGTGAATATGCCGGAGCATTTATTCAATCAACTCTCGCTGGAGCCTCTGGAGATGAAGCCCATGCTCTTGCAAGACAAGCTGCAGATACAGGGCGTCTAATTCCGGGTACACCAGAATTTCAGGCTGCCTTTGATAAGGTCACTGGCGATTCTGACGTATTAACAGGAAGTAAATTTAGATCGGAATCTAAAATTTATCACGCGGATGCCAACTACAACTTTAGCCATTTAATCGATTTTGCAGATATACAAGTTGGTGGCTCTTCTAGACGCTATGAGTTAAATTCATTCGGCTCTATTTATACAGATGCCAATGGACCTATAGATTATTCTGAATTGGGTGTGTATACGCAAATACAAAAAAACTTCCTAGAAGAGGATCGCTTAAAAGTGACAGCTTCTATACGTTACGATAAGTCAGAACTATTTGATGCCTTTTTCTCACCAAGAGTTTCCGTTGGCTATAATTTAGGGAAAAATAAAGATCATAATATTAGAGCATCATTTCAAACAGGATTTAGAAACCCAGACACACAAGCCCTATATATTGGGTTAAATGCTGGTAGGGTTATTTTATTAGGTAGTGCGCCAGATAATCCTGCAAGAGAAAACCGACTTTTCCCTGTAAATAGTGCATTAGGTCAAGCGATTGTTGGAGGAAATTCAATACAGTTCAGTGGCTCAAATGCTTATAATAATTCATTTACTGCGAGTTCTGCCAGTGCATTTGCAGCATCTCAGAATCCAGCAGATTTAGAAATTGCAAACCCTTCTATTGTGAGTCCAGAACAAGTAAGTTCTTATGAAATCGGATATCGCGGTAAAGTAGAGGGATTTGTTATTGATGCTTCGGCGTACATGAACCAATATCAAGATTTTATTTCTACTGTTGATGTGGTTGCACCCTTTTATGGAGATGTACAATTAACTGAAACGGTTCCTGGAACACCAATCCCACAGGCTATTGCAGCTCTTGCGGGCTCAGATTATCAGGCTTACCGCGCCTACACCAACACCGATGCTGATGTAAATTCTTATGGAGCTGCCATTGGGGTCTCTACAAAAGTATTTAACGGTTTTGATCTAAGTGCGAATTACACGTACGCTAAACTCGATTTTGACAGAGAGGCAAATCCAGACTTTCAAACCAACTTCAACACACCTGAGCACAAGGTAAAAGCATCATTTGGCAAAACTGAAATGTTAAAAAATCTCGGTTTCAACCTATCTTGGAGATGGTCTGATACTTATATCTGGGAATCTTCTTTTGCAAACGGCACGGTGCCATCATTTCATGTCTTTGATGCACAAATTAATTACACCGTCCCAAGTTTGAAATCTACCTTTAAGGTGGGTGCGGCAAACTTGTTAAATGATGAATATTTTACCGCAGCAGGAACAGGTTTTATTGGTGCACAGTATTATGTTTCGTGGACAATTAACAACCTATAATTTTAAATAAAAACGAATAAGAAAACAATAAAATATATAGGCTTATGCTTCCTTTCTTTAGCATTTTTAGCTTGTGAGTACGACAACGATATTGACACAGGTAATAACCCATTACCTAAATTAACCGCTGGTTCTGCAGATTTCTCTACGTATGTATCAGTTGGAGCCTCTTTTACTGCTGGCTTTACTGATAATGGTCTATTTATAGCCTCGCAAGAAAACTCTTTTCCTAATACGCTGTCAAAAGAATTTAGCAAAATAGGAGGTGGAACATTTACACAACCTTGGATGAATGACAACTTTGGTGGTTTAGCTGCTGGAGGAAATCGAATAACAGGCCCGAGATTAGTTTTTGGAGGTGCCGGACCTGTACCTTTAGAATCCGTTATAGGACCTGTAACCGTAAGTACCGATATCATATCAAACAATCCAACAGGACCCTTTAATAATTTAGGCGTTCCTGGGGCAAAAAGTTTCCATCTCGTGGCGCCTGGTTATGGTAATATTTCAAATTTTCCAACCGCAGCGAATCCATACGCAGTTCGCCTCACAGGTACTACACCTAATGCTACAATAATAGAGTTAGCCGTTGCTCAAAATCCAACCTTCTTCACACTATCCGAAATCGGTGGAAACGATGTTTTAGGTTATGCGACTTCTGGTGGAGATGGCAGCAATCCAATTACACCAATTGCAACGTTTAATGCCTCTTTAAATGCTATGGTGGCAGCCTTAACGGCTAATGGTGCTAAAGGTGCCATTGGCAATTTACCTAATATCACAAGTTTATCTCATTTCACGACAGTACCACACAATCCTATTCCGCTAGATGCCCCAACGGCAGGCTTTTTAAACAGTGCGGGTGCTTACGGCGCTTATAATGTTGGTATTGCTCAAGCATTTGCCTTTTTAGTTGCTAATACGCCATTAACCCAAGCACAAGCAGATGCGGAAATTGCTAAACGTACAATCAGTTTTTCCGCCGGACCAGGTAATGCTGTAGTCATACTTGACGAAAGTTTAACAGATTTAACCGTACTTAATCCAGCGCTCATATCTATGCGCCAAGCTACTGCAGATGATTTAATTGTGTTACCAGCCTCAAGTTTTATAGGAACTGAAGCTGTTCCAGGCAACCCGCAAACGGTGAATGGTGTCGCCATTCCATTAGGAGATAAATGGGTATTAACCCCTGAAGAACAAGCTGAAATCGCAACGGCAACACAAGCATATAATGCAAGTTTATCAGCGGCCGCTAGTGCAAATGGATTAGCTTTAGTTGATTTAAATTCAATTTTAGAGCAAGCTTCTACCACTGGTATTGATTTTGACAATTACAATCTAAATACCGATTTAGTTTTTGGTGGCTTAGTAAGTTTAGACGGAATTCATCTTACCGCTAGAGGTTATGCCTTAATGGCCAATAGTTTCTTAGAAGCTATTGACGCCACTTATGGCTCTAACTTTGCTACTTCAGGAAACCTTGCTAAAGCAGATCGTTTTGGTGTGGCGTATTCGCCATTATTGCAATAAAAACGTAATCCCATACAAACTAAAAAGTGTGTTCAAGTTGAACACACTTTTTTTATGGAAAAAAGCCAATAAAAAAACATATCTTTTTTTAAATAAAACCATATCTTTGCAGCGCAAAAAAAGGGCGTATTCAAGTGATTTGAAGATGCTACTTTTAAGATTATAATTATTGCAAGATAAAAACATATAAGTAATGTCAAAAGTTACAGGTAAAGTTGCACAAATCGTAGGTCCAGTTATCGATGTAGAATTCGCTGCTGGTTCAGAACTTCCAAAGATTTATGATTCGTTAGAAATTAAAAACGCAGATGGTTCCATCTTAGTTTTAGAAGTTCAGTCTCACATCGGTGAAGATACTGTTCGTACTATCGCTATGGACTCTTCTGATGGTTTAAGCAGAGGTACAGAAGTTCTCGCAACTGGTTCTCCAATCCAAATGCCAATTGGTGAAGATGTTTACGGACGTCTATTTAATGTGATAGGTGATGCTATTGATGGCCTTGGAAATTTACCTAAAACTGGTGATGCTGGTTTACCTATTCACAGACAAGCTCCTAGGTTTGAAGATCTATCAACCTCCACCGAAGTTTTATTCACAGGTATTAAAGTCATCGATTTAATTGAGCCTTACGCTAAAGGTGGTAAAATTGGTTTATTTGGTGGTGCTGGTGTTGGTAAAACCGTATTAATTCAAGAATTAATTAACAATATTGCCAAAGGTCACGGTGGTCTTTCTGTTTTTGCAGGTGTAGGTGAAAGAACACGTGAAGGAAACGATTTACTTCGTGAAATGCTAGAGTCTGGCATTATTAAATACGGCGAAGACTTTATGCATTCTATGGAAGAAGGCGGTTGGGATTTAGCTAAAGTTGATAAAGCTGGCATGAAAGAGTCTAAAGCGACCTTCGTATTCGGACAAATGAATGAGCCTCCCGGGGCACGTGCACGTGTGGCATTATCTGGCTTAACGATTGCCGAATATTTTCGTGATGGTGCTGGTGAAAGCCAAGGAAAAGATGTATTATTTTTCGTAGATAATATTTTCCGTTTTACACAAGCAGGTTCTGAGGTATCTGCATTATTAGGTCGTATGCCTTCTGCAGTAGGTTACCAACCCACATTAGCAACCGAAATGGGCGCGATGCAAGAACGTATTACTTCAACTAAAAGAGGATCTATTACATCTGTTCAAGCGGTTTACGTGCCTGCGGATGATTTAACAGATCCGGCGCCGGCAACAACCTTTGCCCACTTAGATGCCACAACGGTATTATCTCGTAAAATTGCTGAGCTTGGTATCTATCCTGCGGTAGATCCACTAGATTCAACATCTAGAATTTTAACAGCAGATATTTTAGGGAATGAGCATTACGCTTGTGCACAACGTGTAAAAGAATTATTACAGCGTTATAAAGAATTACAAGATATTATTGCTATACTTGGTATGGAAGAATTATCTGAAGAAGATAAAATGGCGGTGAGTAGAGCAAGACGTGTACAACGTTTCTTATCTCAACCCTTCCACGTAGCAGAGCAGTTTACTGGCATACCTGGTGTATTAGTAGATATTAAAGAAACCATCAAAGGTTTTAATATGATTATGGATGGTGAATTAGATCACCTACCAGAAGCAGCCTTTAACCTTAAAGGTTCTATTGAAGAAGCTATTGAAGCTGGTGAAAAAATGCTTGCAGAGGTATAAAGCCGAAGCAAGTGCTGAACGCGTATCAGCATCTGTTTAATTGAAAATAAGACTTCTGATTTCTCGGAAGCTTTTAAAGAAAAATTTAAAAGATGTATTTAGAAATTGTATCACCTGAGGCCACATTGTTTAGCGGAGACGTCGACTCTGTTACAGTTCCTGGTATCAATGGTGAGTTTGAAATGTTGAAAAACCACGCACCAATCGTCTCTATTCTTAAAGAAGGTAATGTAAAAGTAGTGGGGGCAGTTCAATTAAAAAAAGAGGTTGAAGCTAAGTTTACAAAATCTGACAAAGGTGTTTGGCTAGCCATCAATTCTGGAACTATTGAGATGAAAGATAATAAGCTTATTATTTTAGCAGACTAACAATTAGTTCTTTACATAAAAAGTAAAAACGCGTAGTAATTACTACGCGTTTTTTTATGCCTATAATTTAGGGGATATTTTAATTGATACATAAAGCAAATTTCTAGTGAAACTTATTTCGAATAGAAGTTGTATTGCATTACAATTTTAAGAATTGAAATTTAACGCGTTACAAATCTTTGCAAATTTAAAATCGCAAGACAAATAAACCTGCTGTCAGTCACCTCAAACACTAAGGCATCACTCTGCCCAATTCTGCGACGGTCTTGGAATAAACTTCTGTTTCAAAAGCCCCTAATATTTCCATAATTGATTTTACAAATAGCGTTAGGAATAATAAAAAGACTAACAACGTGATAAAATCAAACGCCCTGTGATGGCGAAAATCTTGATTAAATTTTCCCATTTTAAATGATCGTGTTGGTTAATTAGGCAGCAAAATAGTAAAAAAATATTAACTTTTCATTAACTTTTCAATTTTATTACACTGACAATAGGTTGTTTACAGTTTTTTTATAGCTTCCAATTCTACTTTAAGCTCTTGAAACATGGTCATAATACTGCTCAACTTCAATTCCTTTTCATCGTACTCTTGCGTGTTGATACAACAGGTAAATTCCCATAGCTCTAAAATAGCTTCCTTAGAAATTAAATAGGGCTGATACGATTTGTTATCTGAACTTAAGACTAAATTCATCTCAGCATCATCGGTAAGATAAACACGCTTATACACCAAACCATCATCTTTGGTTAAAATCACATAGGTTCTACCGCTTTTAATATCATTGACATCTTCTATAAATTTTGCCACTACAAAAGCACCATCTTTTACAGGTAACATAGAATCTCCTTTTATAGGAAATGCTCTATGCGTTCCCGTGGGCAAAAATGGCAATTTAATTTTTTGAAGCTGCTCTATGTATTCGGGATCATCGTAACCCGACAAATAACCCGCAGAGGCCTTTGCTGGTATAATTTCAATTAAATCTTCGTTGTTTTCATTCACCGTTACCGGAAATAACACACGCCTATTCCCCACTTCTATAAAAGAGGTGTCCTTTGCTTTGCGCAAATCATTTTTTACTAAAATATCTATAGGGATATTGAAGTAATTAGAAAGATCAATCAGTCTGTCTATGGGTGGTTCTGAGCGTCCTTCTTCATAAGAACCAACGATAGACCTCGTCCAATTAAGTTCGTCTGCAAAACGCTCTTGAGATAGTTTCTTTAAAGCCCTCAGATGCTTTATGTTAGCTTGTATAGGAGTCACCTTAATCTATTTTTAACATTAATTACTACAAATATAAGCAATAACTACTACATATAGTAGCTAATTTTACAAACCAATAAATTTTTTATGTATTTAAATTGTCATACCTATTATAGCTTACGCTATGGCACCATAAAGCCAGAGCAGTTGCTTGCGATTGCTTCAGAAAATGGTGTGCAAACCTTAGCATTAACAGATATTAATACCACCTCCGCCTGCCTCGATTTGGTGCGCCTGTCTAAGAAATACAAAGTGAAACCTGTTCTTGGGGTTGATTTTAGAAACCGTGCCCAGCAGCAGTTTATTTTAATCGCCAAAAACAATAAGGGCTTTCAGCATATCAATGCCTATTTGTCTCAATTTCTTCATCATCACGATTTAAAAATCCCTGAACGTCCCGATGTCATTTTAGAC
>CAYMDB010000022.1:0-16167 GCA_964388865.1 uncultured Flavobacteriaceae bacterium | reverse complement strand
GATTTAGACCGTTTGGATGAATTTAACGATTTCAATCAAAAACCAACTGCTAAAACCTTGATGGGTGATTACAGCGCTCTATTAAAAAATAAATTTTTCTGGATTTTAATTCCTGCTACTTTCGTGCTTGGTTTTGTAAATACGGCCGTATTTTTTTACCAATATGTGTTTGTTGAACAAAAAGGATGGTCTGTTGCTTTATATGCTAGTTTTTTTACGGCTTATGCCGTGAGTCGATTCTTATTTTCAATTTTTGGTGGAATTTGGGTGGATAAATACACTGCTAAAAAGTTATTTAGAATTTACATGATCCCACTCATTTTGGGTTTGATTCCCTTTGCATTTGTCAATCATATTTTTGGAGCTTTAGTGTTTTTAATACTTTCAGGTTGCACCATGGGTTTATCAGGCACGGTTAAAACAGCGCTCTTAGCGGAACTATTTGGCACTGAAAAACTAGGAGCTATTCGAAGTTTATTTACCATGGTCATGGTTGTTAGCACTGCACTTGGACCATTGATGGTTGGGATTTTAATGGATATGAAACTCGATTTACAATGGATTATTTCCATATTAATCTTAATGGTATTTATTGTATTTGTGAATGCCCAGCGGATTGCTAAATCTTGATTACAAAATTTTTTAAAGCAGAATTATAATCTATTGCAGAGAAACATTTTTTTTGAACATGAAACTTTCAGAATTATATATAAAAAGACAAAAATTGCGGATTTCAAAAATTGAAACGAAAAACTAAAACAGAAAAAGTTGACATTTTTGGTGAATTCAACGTGATTTTGGAAATGAAAAACCAAGAGGAAAATATAATTATCCAATTCAAATTTTAACAAATTGAGAAAGATTTGTTAGACTTGTAATCGTTTTGTTTTAAAGTTGAATTATTTTAATAAATAGGACTAACTGAATTTAAAAATTATAAATATGACAAGAGAGCTTAAAACAACGCTATTCTATTCTATAATTTACATCCTATTATATCTTTTAGTAAGTGGAATTTTATATTATTCATTTAAAGAAATGAAAATGGTAGTGATAATTCCAATTTCTGCTGTAATAGCCACTATTCTCTTACCGAGAATTAAAGAATTAGAAACTCCATCGGGAATGAAGACTAAAATAAAATGGAATTTTATGAAAAAAACATTTACATTTTAAGTTATTACACTAATAACAAATTACAACAAAATATAAATTAAGATCTAGTAAAAGCCTATTTACTAAAACGCTGGGGGAATTTTTAATTCGGTCCGTATTTACTAACTTTCAAGCCTAAAACAGGCCAGCTAATCTTCTACAAAAAACGTTGACTAGGTGCAAATGAATCACATAAAATAATAGCGCTGATTTGTGATTATTCAAAAAGTGTCTGTGCATGTTTGTGCAAATCAACTAACCTCATTCAAATTAAAATCGAGTTGCTTTTTTTACGTTTATAATTAATCCTTTACACATAAATTCTTAATTTCGCGGTTCGATAAGACTAATGATAACATGAGCACAAAATTTCCTGAATACAAAGGACTTAACTTACCAAAAGTTGCTGAGGAAATTGGTAACTATTGGGAAGCCAAAGATATCTTCGATAAAAGTGTCAGCACCAGAGAAGGAAAACCACCTTATGTGTTTTTTGAAGGGCCTCCTTCAGCAAACGGTTTACCTGGTGTGCACCATGTTTTGGCGCGTGCTATTAAAGATATTTTTCCGCGATATAAAACCATGAAAGGTTTTCAGGTGAAGCGAAAAGCAGGCTGGGATACCCATGGTTTACCTGTAGAACTTGGTGTAGAAAAAGAACTCGGCATTACAAAAGAAGATATCGGTACCAAAATATCAGTAGAAGACTACAACGAAGCCTGTAAAAAAGCGGTGATGCGTTACACGGATATTTGGAACGACCTCACCAAAAAAATGGGGTATTGGGTAGATATGGACGATCCGTATGTCACCTACAAATCCAAATACATGGAAAGTGTTTGGTGGCTGCTCAAACAGATATACGATAAAGATTTAATATATAAAGGCTATACCATTCAGCCCTATTCGCCAAAAGCGGGTACCGGTTTGAGTTCCCATGAGCTAAATCAACCAGGAACGTATCAAGACGTAACGGACACAACGGTTGTGGCACAGTTTAAAAGCCCCTTAATGATCAAAGGGGAAAGCCAGAACTCTATACTTAAGGCTTTCGGTTTTACATCTGATTTAGAAGTCCTTCCCTTTAGGAAGGATTTAGGATGGGCTTTCTTCCTAGCCTGGACAACCACTCCATGGACACTCCCTAGCAACGTTGCCTTAACCGTAGGGCCTAAGATTGATTATGTTTTAGTCGCTACGTACAACCAATATACGTTTGAACCGAGCTATGTTGTTTTAGCTAAAAATTTAGTGTCGAAACAATTTGATGGTAAATTCAAACAAGTTGAGGATTCTGCCGCAGTAACAGCCTATAAAAAAGAGGATAAGAAAATACCTTTTCAAATTTTAAAGGAATGTAAAGGCAAAGATTTAGTAGGTATTACATACCAACAATTATTAGACTTCGCTTTACCAAACGACCATCCTGAAAACGCCTTTAGGGTAATTTCAGGTGATTTTGTAACCACAGAAGATGGTACTGGTATTGTGCACACCGCTCCAACCTTTGGTGCGGATGATGCTTTGGTGGCAAAACAGGCTACACCCGAAATTCCACCACTATTAGTAAAGGATGAGAATGATAATTTAGTGCCTTTGGTCGATTTACAAGGCCGTTTCAGAAAAGAGGTTAAGGATGATTTATACGGTTTTGCTGGGGAATATGTAAAATCTGAGTATCTAAACGAAGACGAATTAACTTCTGAATACGAAAAGCAAAAGGTTAATCTAAAATCCGTCATTACCGACCTTAAGGAGTATTTAAGTGTTGATGAACGTTTAGCGCTTAAATTAAAAAACGAAGACAAAGCCTTTAAGGTTGAAAAATATAAGCACAGCTACCCAAATTGCTGGCGAACCGACAAACCTATTTTATACTATCCTTTAGATTCTTGGTTTATCAAAGTCACCGATGTTAAAGGTAGAATGCACGAGCTAAACACCACTATCAACTGGAAACCGAAATCTACAGGTGAAGGCCGATTTGGAAACTGGTTAGCCAATGCAAATGATTGGAATTTATCCCGATCGCGTTTTTGGGGTATTCCTCTGCCGATCTGGAGAACAGGAGATGGGAAAGAGCAATTGTGTATTGGCTCTGTTGCTGAATTGAAAAGTGAAATCGCTAAATCCGTAGAAGCCGGATTTATGGCAGAGGATATTTTTGCCGATTTTGAAGTCGGAAATATGTCCGAAGACAATTACGATACCATTGATTTGCACAAAAATGTAGTTGATAAAATTGTATTGGTTTCAAAATCAGGTAAACCAATGCATCGCGAATCTGATTTAATTGATGTTTGGTTCGACTCGGGTTCCATGCCTTATGCGCAGTGGCATTACCCCTTCGAATCTGCCCCTTCTAACTTACCCAAAGGGGAAGAAAAGAAGACCCAACATTACGAAACGGCACGTAAATCTTCCTATCATTTGATAAATGCCTTGAAAAAAGAACGGCTTAAGAATCCAACCGAAGCTGAAAAAATTCTTTGGGAAGCTTTACGAAATAAAAAACTTGACGGTTATAAATTTAGAAGAGAACATATTATTGACCAATTTATAGTAGATTTTGTCTGTCTCTCTAAAAACTTGGTCATTGAAGTTGACGGTGCCTATCACAATAACCCAGAAATTCAGGAAGCAGACCAACTTAGAACTGAAATACTTGAAAGTTTAAGCTTTAGAGTCCTTCGTTTTTCTAATGAAGAAGTTATAGGTGATATCGATACGGTTTTAGATAAAATATCCTATGAGTTGCGTATGAGTTTTTCCCCTTTGGGGAAATTAAAAGGGGCCTTCCCAGCCGACTTCATAGCCGAAGGTGTCGATCAAACAAGAGGTTGGTTTTACACGCTTCACGCTATAGCTACGATGGTTTTTGATTCTGTAGCCTATAAAAATGTAGTGTCTAATGGACTCGTTTTAGATAAAAATGGACAGAAAATGTCTAAGCGTTTAGGAAACGCTGTTGATCCTTTTGAAACCTTATCTACTTATGGTGCTGACGCTACCCGTTGGTACATGATTAGTAATGCCAATCCTTGGGATAACCTAAAATTTGATAGCGACGGCATTGCTGAGGTGAGTCGGAAGTTTTTCGGAACACTTTACAATACCTATTCGTTTTTCACACTATATACCAATATCGATGGCTTTAGCTATAAAGAAGCTGATATTCCGTTAAACGAAAGACCAGAAATTGACCGTTGGATCTTATCTGAGTTAAATACTTTAATTCAGAAAGTAGACGATTATTATGCCGATTACGAGCCAACCAAGGCGGCACGTGTTATTTCAGATTTTACTCAAGATTATCTCAGTAATTGGTATGTGCGCTTAAGCAGAAGACGTTTCTGGAAAGGCGATTACCAAACCGATAAAATTTCGGCCTATCAAACGCTTTATACTTGCCTGATTACCATTGCAAAGCTCGGGGCGCCAATTGCACCGTTTTTTATGGATCGTTTGTATTTAGACTTAAATTCTGTAACCAAAAAAGAACCTTTTGAAAGTGTGCATTTGGCAGAATTTCCAAAAGTTGATACTTTGACAATTGATAAAGCCTTAGAGCGAAAAATGGAAAACGCACAAATCATATCGTCTTTGGTCTTGTCACTGAGAGCCAAGGAAAAAATAAAAGTGCGTCAGCCTTTGCAAAAAATAATGATACCTGTTGATAGTCAACAACAAAAAGAAGAAATTGAAGCCGTTTCAGACTTGATAAAACACGAAGTAAATATTAAAGAGATTGAACTTTTAGAAGATGCTTCAGACCTATTAGTGAAACAAATTAAACCAAATTTTAAAGTCCTAGGTCCTAAGTTTGGAAAAGATATGAAGTTCATTTCTAGTGCCATAAATACTTTAAATGCGCAGGATATCAAAAAAATGGAGCAAAAAGGCGAAATAGATATTGACATTAACGGAAAAAGCATTACTTTAGGATTGGAAGATGTAGAAATTACCTCTCAAGATATTGAAGGATGGCTTGTTGCGAACGAAGGTGCTTTAACGGTAGCTTTAGATGTTACTATGAATGAAGACTTGCGTAAAGAAGGTGTTGCTCGTGAGCTCGTAAACCGCATTCAGAATCTGCGTAAAGATTCAGGATTTGAAGTTACCGATAGAATAGACGTACAACTTCAAAACGATGTGCAAGTGGCAGCAGCAATCGCTTCAAATGAGGAATATATCAAATCTGAAACCTTAACCGAAAATTTAAATATAATAGAACAGGTAAACAACGGTATAGAAATTGCGTTCGACGAGGTTCAAACCAAGTTGTTTATCAAAAAACATTAAAATTATGGCAGTAGACACCACAAATAGATACTCTGATAAGGATTTAACAGAGTTTAAAGTTTTAATTCAAGATAAAATAGATAAAGCTGTACGCGATTTAGAATTAATAAAAAGTGCTTATATGAATGATCATAATAACGGCACAGATGATACCTCACCAACCTTTAAGGCTTTTGAAGAAGGTAGCGAAACTATGAGTAAAGAAGCGAACTCTGCATTGGCGATTCGTCAAGAGAAATTTATTAGAGATTTAAAAAATGCTTTAATCCGCATTGAAAATAAAACCTACGGTGTTTGCCGTGTTACAGGTAAGCTCATCAATAAAGACCGTTTAAAATTAGTACCTCATGCGACCTTGAGCATAGAAGCTAAAAATATGCAGAAGTAATAGCCCTTTGAAAAAAGGGATGTTCGCAATTGAATTGTTATTTTGAACAAAACTAAAACCATAAAGCCTTGGATTGTATTCAAGGTTTTTTTTGTGCTCTATAGTTTTCTTTTGACCTCCTTGAGTATGGAAGCTCAAAATGTGCTAGAAAAGACACTGAAGGCGGATGGCATAGAAACCATTGTAATTAATGGCAATCAGATTTTTCGAATAGCTGTTGCAACCGAAAAAACAGAGGTCATTACGATGACATCTACGCTTGATGGTGAGTATCAAAATGAATTTCAAATTACGGCGGAGCAAAATGATAAAAAATTGACACTAAGTTTGGAGCATTTATCCTTAAATACGATTGCAGACGATAAGCGAAACGCGCATAAGGTAATAGCAGCAACTTTGTATTTACTAATTCCAGAGCAGTTAAATCTAAGTATTAAAAGTGATGTTGGTTCAGTGGACCTAAAAGGGGACTTTAAAGTGATTTCTGTTGAGTTGTTGAGTGGTCATTTTGAAATTAAGGGAAAGGCCCAAACCGCAATGGTTCATACAATAGATGGCGATATTACGGTGGAGACGACAAATGCGTCTGTGGCAGCAAATTCTAATCATGGACAAGTTAAATTAGATGAATTTGAAGAATCAAACTCTCTTTGGAAATTGAAATCTATTAATGGGAATATTAGCGTTGTGCAGCACGAATAAGCCCTTGTTTTTGCGAAAGATTTTATGCAGATGAATGCCTAATTAACGTGAGTTTGATATTATTAAGAACCTAATTATTATTTTGGGACTGTGAACTATTTTGTGTTTTTGCTATTTGTTAGTTGAAAAAAGTTTAAATGTTAAAGCCTTATTTCTTTTAACAAGTGAACGTTTTAGGAATGGTTCCAAATTCGAAAAGAAGCAATATATAAATAGTGTCAGACTAAGAGCTATCGAAACAAATAAATCAATTTTAAAAATATCTGATGACGGTGTCTCTTGTGTTATCTTACCAAGTGGTAAAATTGAATTATACCTTTCAAAGGAAATAGAACAAATTCAATTAAAACTAAATACTAAAAATAGCATATATTCTCAAATTACTAAATTTTTATGAAGAATCTAATATTAATCCTTCTTCTATTGTATCGTTTTTCAGTCAATGCGCAAGCAAATGATACAGAGGCTGCTTTATATAATATTGGTTTTGGTGCTGTTTTTAGTACTGTAGGAGCCATTATCAATAAACCTCCAAAAGAGGCTCTTGGCAAGGTCATTAAAAAGTCATTATGGCAAGGAGCTTTAGGTGGTTATATTACTTTTGAAAGTAAGCGGATTTTAAGGGAAGGTCGGCGGAATGAGCAATGGGAGTATTTTTGGATGGCTAAGTTGGTGAATGCTGCGGGTACTTCGATAAAAGAAAATGCAGCACTAAATAATAATTTTTATGACAAGTGGCATTTAAATTTTGGTTTTAATAGAATTGAGCTTGAGACCAAAGATAATTTTAAGATAAAATATAAGCTTTTACCTGTGGCTTTGGTGTATTCCATAGGGGTCGCTTTACAAACTAATTTTGAATTTGAAAAAACCTTAAAAACGGGTGAATTTATATTTTCTAGAAATACCGAACGGTTTATTGAAACGAATTCTAGAGGAATTGCTTTTCCGGGGAGTATAGTCTTATTTTCACCAGAAAAAAATGATTTTGGGTTATTGTCTCATGAAATAATCCATCTCTACCAGTCTAATGATTTTTCAATATTCAATACCTATCTAAATAAGCCAATAAAGAAATGGTCAACTGGCAACAAAACTATTGATTGGCTCGATAAAAATTTTAATACAGAATTCCATTATATTATTCAAAGATTGGTTTATTACAGTCAGTATAGACCTATTGAATCTAATGCGTACTTTGATAATTTTTTGGAGCATGAAGCTGGTTATTATAGTGATACTTTGCACTAGACTATATCCATTTAGAAAACTTAAGTTTCAAAATAATGCTTTACTTTTGCTTAAAATCTTTAGATGTCTCTAAAAAAAGCCTCAATCATAATCCTTCTTATTTTACTGATAGACCAAATGAGCAAGGTGTACATCAAAACGCATTTTCAGCTCAACGAAGATGTAACCGTTTTTTCATGGTTTAAAATAGCCTTCGTAGAAAATGACGGTATGGCTTGGGGCACTAAACTCAGTGATTTTTTTAGCTTTATTTCAGACCGATCTGCAAAGTTAATCTTAACCTTATTTAGAATTGTGGCCGTTATTGGGATTGCATTTTGGTTGGTTGATGTCACTAAAAAGAAAAAATCTAAAATTTTAAGTTTTGCTATTGCTATCATTTTTGCTGGTGCGCTTGGCAACATTATAGATTCTGTATTTTACGGTGTTTTATTTAGTGATAGTCACATGCAAGTGGCTTCGTTTATACCAGCAGATGGAGGTTATGCCAGCATCTTTCATGGTAAAGTTGTAGACATGTTACACTTTCCTATTTGGAGCGGTATATTACCAGAAGCTTTACCTTTTGTTGGGGGCTCTTATTTTTCATTTTTTGATCCTGTTTTTAATGTCGCTGATATGGCCATAAGTACAGGTATCGGGATTTTAATTGTGTTTAATAAAAAGGCTTTTGAAGACTCTAGTAAAACTGAAATACCCGTTGTGGCGTCACACAATAATCCAGCTTAATATCTGCTGCTGAAGCCTCAAAAATTTCAGTTTCAGCTTCAAAAAAAGAAAGTCCGATTTTTAGGGTTTCAGGATGACAATTGGCCAAAAACCGATCGTAAAAGCCTTTTCCATATCCTATTCTGTTTCCAGAAACATCAAAAGCTAAAAGTGGAACAAAAACCACTTCTAATTGAGACGTTTGTATTTCTATGCCATCAATAGGTTCTGGAATATTATAAGTATTTTTTCTTAAAGTTGTGTTGTCGGTGAGGAGATAATGCTTCATGCTAAAATCTTCAAATTTACTTTTAGATAGCACAACGTTTTTATCTTTTCCGGCGAGAATATTTAAGATGTAATCTGTATTGACTTCGTTTTGTTCTTCAATGGTTAAGAAAATATGATAAAAGGATTTATTCCAAATATCTAAGCTTAGCAGCTGGTTGGCAATGGCTAAACTGTAATCTTCTATTTGAGTTTTAGACAACTTTTGCCTTAAAGTTCTATAGGTGTTGCGCAGCTGAGATTTGCTCAAGGTTTTAGTTTTGTTGAAATATGAAAAATAGCATCTCCTTGATAAATAATTGGAGACTCGTTTAGATTAAAGATATATCCACCATTCGGAGCTTTTACAAAATGATTAAAACTTCCGTACGGATCTGTAATATTACCGAGCACATCCCCTTTTTTTACTTCAGAATTTATAGGAATATCCGCCTTAAACATCCCAGAATGCGTTGCCCGAACCCATTTGCTCCCCGTAATCTTAATCGGACTTTTTTTAGGGTATGACACTTTAAACTTCGGACTTAAAACACCGAGATGTCTCAAAATACGCTTGGTGCCATTCACGCCAGTATTGGTTATAGTGTTGTCTATATTAAAGGATTTTCCTCCCTCAAAAAGCAAGATAGGAATCCCCAATTTAGAACAGGCACTGCGAAAGGATTTGTTGATATTTTTTGAGTAATAAATAAAGGTAGCGCCAAAAATTTGAGCTAGTTCTTCTAAACGCGGATCATTTTTTACAATTCTTATTTGAGCCGAATTAAACCGACCTGCACCACCGGTGTGGAAATCTAAAATTAAATCGGCATGAGGCACAATTTCAGTAATTAATTTATGCGCCACTCTACTGGCCAAAGAGCCACTTTTTCCACCAGGAAATACCCGGTTTAAGTCACGTCCATCAGGAAACTGGCGATCCATGTGAATAAAGCCAAAAACATTTATAACAGGAATACAAATAATAGTGCCCTTTTTTGGTTTATTGATACCTTTTGCAATAATCTGACGTACAATTTCTACACCATTAACTTCATCACCGTGAATACCTGCCGTAATTAAAATTGTTGGTCCAGGTTTTGTTGAGCGCTCAATTATGACCGGAACATTGATAGTATTTTGGGTATGCAATTTAGCAACGTTAAAGCTTACTTTGGCACTTTCGCCAGGTTTTACGCTTTTTCCAAGGATATGTAGTACATCATCTTTTATCATATTAAGTTCTATTCCGTTCTATAAATGTAATAATTGATTTGGCGATATTTTTTTGAGTTGCCGCTTCAATACCTTCTAAACCTGGGGTAGAATTCACCTCTAATAACAAGGGACCACGTGACGATTGCAGCATGTCTACACCACAAACTGGTAGTTTTAAAACTTTGGCAGCGTGCATGGCTAATTTTAATTCGTCTGAATTTAATTTTATAATGTTTGCAGAGCCTCCACGGTGCAAATTAGATCTAAATTCGCCTTCTTTCCCTTGACGCTTCATGGCGCCAACCACTTGTCCGTCTACTACCAAAGCTCTTAAATCCGCACCTTTAGCTTCTTTGATATACTCTTGTACAATCACTCTAGCTTGCAATCCGTTAAAGGCCTCTAAAACCGATTCGGCTGCATTTTTAGTTTCAGCTAAAACGACGCCAAGCCCTTGTGTGCCCTCTAGTAGTTTGATGATTACCGGAGTGCCACCAACATGCTCTATCACTTCTTCAACGTCTCTTGAATAATTGGTAAATACGGTTTTTGGCATGCCTATTCCGGCTTTACTTAAGCGTTGTAAACTCCGCAGTTTATCGCGAGATCTTAAAATAGCATCAGAAGAAGCAATAGTAAATACACCCATTTCTTCAAACTGACGCACAACAGCGCAGCCATAAAAGGTTACCGAGGCACCAATTCTAGGGATGATGGCATCAACATAATCTAAATAGCGGTCTTTGTAATAGATGGTTGGTTTTTCCCTTTCAATAATGATGTCGCATTTTAAAGGATCTACAATTTCAACTTTATGTCCGCGTTTTTCGGCTTCATCTACAAGTCTTGCTGTAGAGTAAAGGAGTTGATTACGGGATAGGATTACTATATTCATTTATTTTGTTTAGAATTAAAAGATTGGTGTTCTAAATCGACATCAACCATAAATTTTTTGCTTAAAAATTGGCGCCCAATCAAAACAGGAAAGCGCATATCGTCTCTAGTGCTTAAAGTTAAGTTAATCTTATAGGTTTTTCCAAAGAATACCACCTCTGTTTTAATTTTATAGCGATTTTCTTTATGTCCGTTGCTACTTTTAACATCGGTATAGGTATAGTTTTCAAAAACAACTTCATCACTCTTAAAATTAGGATGGCCTTTGCTCTCGAAAATGCAGTATAATTTATGATCTTCCTCTCTTATTTTTGAACAATGAATAGCAGAGGTATAGGCCCCGGTGTCAATTTTAACATCAATTGTGAAAAGATTTAACTGCGGAAAATCAATTTTATCAACCCGTCCTAAAATTTTTTTTGTCATGGTGAAGTATTATAAAACAGACGCAAGATACTGATAAAGTTAAAGGAAAATACAGGTATTGAAATGTAATTATTACCTTTGATTTAATGCCAAATACTGCCTTAGACATACAGATTCAAACGCTACCTCACCAACCCGGTGTTTATCAATATTTTGATGCCAATAAAACATTGATTTATGTGGGTAAGGCCAAAGATTTAAAAAAACGCGTAAGCAGCTATTTTAATAAGCACCACGATTACGGTAAAACCCGAGTTTTAGTAAAGAATATCGTTTCGGTAAAACATATTGTTGTTGAAACCGAGAATGACGCCTTATTACTTGAAAATAATCTCATCAAAAAATACCAGCCTAAGTACAATGTTTTGCTTAAGGATGATAAATCTTATCCTTGGATATGCGTGAAGAAAGAACGGTTTCCTAGAGTGTTTCCAACGCGACGTGTTATTAAAGATGGCTCAGAATATTTTGGTCCTTACACCAGTATGAAAACCGTTAAAACCCTTTTAGGTCTTATAAAAGGCTTGTACCATTTGCGGACTTGTAATTACGATTTGTCTGAGGCAAAAATTGAATCTGGGAAATATAAAGTATGTTTAGAGTACCACTTAGGCAATTGTAAGGGAGCTTGCGAGGGTTATGAAACAGAGGAAGAGTACCTGTCAAATATTACCGCCATCCGCGAAATTTTAAAAGGAAATTTTAAAGATTCGTTACAGCAATTCCGCGAGCAGATGAAAATGTATGCCGCAAACATGCAATTTGAAGATGCCCAAAAAATAAAAGAAAAGTTAGAGGTTTTAGAAAACTATCAGGCCAAATCAACCATTGTAAATCCTAAAATTAGCAATGTAGATGTGTTTTCAATTGTCAGCGATGAAACCTATGCCTACGTTAACTTTTTACAATTGAGTTACGGTTCCATCATTAGATCGCATACCTTAGAATTAAAAAAGAAGTTACAAGAGCCTGACACCGAATTATTAGAGTTGGCAATTACAGAAATCCGTCAGCGTTTTAATTCAAATTCAAAAGAAATTTATGTGCCTTTTTCAGTAAATTTAGGAGACGAACTAAAAATTACAATCCCGAAACTAGGCGATAAAAAAAGTATTTTAGATTTATCGCGACGAAACGCTATGTATTATCGCATGGATAAGTTGAAGCAAATAAAAATAGTAGATCCAGATCGGCATGCCAACCGTATTATGGCACAAATGAAAGCCGATTTGCGTTTGTCTGAAGAACCGCGACATATTGAATGTTTTGATAATTCTAACATACAAGGTACAAATCCTGTAGCCGCTTGTGTGGTTTTTAAAAACGGAAAACCAAGCAAAAAAGATTACAGGCACTTTAATATTAAAACCGTTGAAGGGCCTGATGATTTTGCCTCTATGGAAGAAGTCGTTTACAGGCGCTACAAACGTTTGGTAGAAGAAGAACAGCCATTACCACAACTAATAATTATTGATGGAGGAAAAGGGCAATTATCTTCATCGTTAAAAAGTTTGAATGTCTTAGGATTAAGAGGAAAAATTGCTATCATTGGCATAGCGAAACGTCTAGAAGAATTATTCTATCCAGATGATCCAATTCCCTTATATTTAGATAAGAAAAGTGAAACCTTAAAAATAATACAACAACTTAGAAATGAAGCACACCGCTTCGGTATAGAGCATCACAGAAATAGGCGAAGTAAAGGGGCCTTAACCACAGAGTTGGAAAATATATCGGGAGTTGGCGAACAAACTATTGTCGATTTAATGAAAAGTTTTAAAACTGTAAAGCGCATTGCCAATGCAAAATTAGATGAACTCGAGGCTGTTGTTGGAGTGTCTAGAGCAAACAAAATTTACAATTACTATCATAAAGAATAAATGAAACCAGTTCTAATCTATAAATTTAAAATGCTAAAGCACACTGTTGTATGTATTGCTGTTTTGTGCTTAAGCATTCTAAGTTTTGCTATACAAGCTCAAGAAATTAAAGAACACAAAGTAGGTTTGGTGCTCAGTGGTGGAGGTGCTAAAGGTTTTGCGCATATTGGAGTTTTAAAAGTTATAGATAGTTTAGGTATAAAAATAGATTGTGTAGCGGGTACAAGTATGGGTGCTGTTATTGGTTCGCTTTATGCTTCAGGGTATTCTGGTATTCAATTAGAGGCGATGTTTAAGCAACAAGATTTTGAGACTTTGATTAACGATAAGATTCCGAGGTCTTCAAAATCGTTTTATGAGAAATACAATGCACAAACCTATGCTATCTCCTTGCCTTTTGATCGGTTTAAAGTGAGTTTACCATCTGGACTTTCAAGAGGGCAAAATGTATATAATTTGCTTTATCAATTGATGTTGCCTGTAAATCATATAAGAGATTTCAGCCAATTACCTATTCCGTTTTTTTGTGTAGCTACAGATATAGAAACCGGTCAGTTTCTCATCTTAGATCATGGTAACTTAGCAGAGGCCGTTACGGCGAGTAGCGCTTTACCATCCTTATTTCAACCTGTAAAACTCAATGGACAGCTTCTTATAGACGGTGGAGTTACTAACAATTTTCCCATAGAAGATTTACGCACTAAAGGCATGGACGTTATTATTGGTGTTGATGTGCAAGATGGCTTAAAAGATCGGATGGACCTAAAAACGGCACCAGACATTTTATTGCAGATTAATAATTTTCGGACCATCAATGCCATGAAAGACAAGGCGCCACTTACAGATGTTTACATAAAACCAGATATTGAAGATTTTTCGGTGATATCCTTTAGCGATGGTCAACATATTATTGCAAGTGGTGAAAAAGCGGCACAATCTAAGTTAGTGGAACTTAAATCTATAAAGCAACAGCAATCTCCAAAAGTATTTAAACCCTTACCACAATTAAAGGATAGTATAACCATTAAGAATTTGAGTTTTAAGGGTAATGATAACTATACAAGAGCCTTTATTTTAGGGAAGTTGAAAATAAAAGGGAACGAAAAAATTAGTTATCAAGATTTTAAGGATGGCATAGACAATTTAATTGCAACTAATAATTTTAATACCTTTAGATATGAACTTCTGAAGACTGATGAAGCGGATACCTATAATTTAGTTGGCACTATTTCTGAAGTAGAAACAACCACCTTTCTCAAGTTTGGGGTGCACTTTGATGATTTATACAAAAGCGCTATTCTTGCTAACGTCACTAAAAAACGACTCTTATTTAATAATGATTTAGCCTCTTTAGATTTAATTTTAGGGGATAATTCAAGGTACAATTTCAATTATTTTATAGATAAAGGGTTTTATATAAGTATAGGTGTCAGTTCTCGATTTAATCAATTCAACAAAAACATCAATCCAGATTTAGCCTTAGATAATTCTGCAGCGCTGTTTAATGACCTAAATAGGTTAGATGTAAAACTTCAAGACTTTACGAATCAAATTTATTTTCAAACCTTATTCAGAAAAGATTTTGCGTTTCAGGTAGGGGTGGAGTACAAATATTTAAAAATAACTTCAGAGACCATTTTAGACGAAAATCAAAGAGATAATATCACCTTTGATAATTCAAATTATTTAAGTCTTTTTGGAAATTTAAAATTTGATAGTTATGACCATCCTTATTATCCTAAAAGAGGATTGTACTTTAACGGAACCTTTAACTTATTTTTGAATGCCTCAGGGTTTAACCGTGTTTTTGAAAAATTTTCCATTGCTAAAGCAGATTTAGGCTTTGCTCAAAGCATTGGCAAAAAGTTTGCCTTAAAAACAGAAACTAGTGGTGGCTTTAGAATAGGGGATAATTCTACACGAACCTTAAATTTTGCCCTCGGTGGCTATACCAATAATTTTATCAATAATTTTTATAGTTTTTACGGATATGATTTCATCGACGTTACGGCTAACAGCTTTGTTAAAGCCACCTTTACACTAGACTACGAAGTGTTAAAAAAGAATCATATTTTATTGGCTGCAAACTTTGCCAATATTGATGATGGGCTTTTTGAGACCGGTCAGTTCTTTTCATCACCTAATTACAGTGGCTATGCTGTAGGATGTTCTTTAGATAGTTTTGTTGGCCCACTAGAAGTGAAATACACTTATTCACCAGAAACAGGCAGTGGCTATTGGTTTTTTAATCTTGGGTTTTGGTTCTAAAAAATTCCTGCGAAGGCAGGAATCTCTTGGTTGAGATGATTCAATATTTTAAAATTTTACCATGGATGTTGAACCCTTTGTGTTAATTTTTTATTTCAGTTTTTAGGGTAAAAGAGTCTAGATAATGGACCTCTATCCTTAAAAACTACATTATTCACAAAATTGTTTAAAACCAATGAAAACATTAAGCCTGCACTGTCATCTGGGTTGGTGACACCATCCTCTGGGTAACTGCAACCCCTTAAAAATTTGTTTTGGTCTAAATAGGTGTTTTCAATACTACTTATGTTCGAAAATAATTTTGTGTTCAATGCATCAATATCAACTTTAAAAGTTGAAGGTTCTACATCATTTAAAAACAAGAGTGTCATTCTGATTTACATTATTATAAAAGTCAATGTTAATATCGAAACCAAGTCGATTATACGGGTCTACGGAATTAAATAGTTCTAATTTTTCATCCCAGCTTTGCGAAAATCCAAATAAACTAAGCATCATTACTAAAACCAAGCTTATGGAAACTTTCATTTTCAGGGATTTCTTTGAATCACTCTAAAAATAAGAAAAAATTAGCCATATTTGTTATGGTATGACAGCACTCTGGCCAAATATAAAACTTCATTTGCATTTCCTCCTGAAAAGGAGTCCGGAATAATTGTGCATCGTCATTCCTGAGTATGCAGTAATATCTTGGTTTAAAAGTTTCCC
>CAYMDB010000021.1:0-16351 GCA_964388865.1 uncultured Flavobacteriaceae bacterium | reverse complement strand
CTATCTAAAATTTATGCCTGAAATACTTAATCCCACAACTTTTTTGCTTGACCCCAAAAAAAGCCCTACATCTCTGTAAGGCTTGTTTTTATTGTGGTCCCACTTGGGCTCGAACCAAGGACCACCTGATTATGAGTCAGGTGCTCTAACCAACTGAGCTATGGGACCATTGTTTATCTTTTTGGTCTAATACATCTCTTTAACACTATTCCACGGAAAAGATAGAAACCCCATTCTCCCGATAGCTATCGGGGATGTTAAAAACCAAAAAGAGTGCAATATTACTATATATTTTAAAACTCTACAAGAAAATTATTCTCTAATATCTTGGCACAACTCAATAACAACACTATTGGTGACTTTTGTATGTAAAAAGGCAATTAACTTAACGTCAGCACCTTTCTTTGGTGTTTTATGAATCATTTCAAAACCTTCTTCGGTGAATTGGTAAAATAATTAAGCAAAACACATCATTACCTGATCCAGAAATTAAAAATGCATTAAAGTGATTTAAACTTTTCGCGTCAAAGCGAATATGAGCTATGTTTGGCACATTTGAAATCTTTTTTGAGTTTCATAGCAAGGCTACGAAGCGAAAAAAATAAAAAAGGGCTAAAAAGAATAATTTTTAAGCAAATAGAAAAAGTTTAAATCACCTCAATAATTACAATTGGATAATCAACAATACTCTGAAAACAATGCCCATTAATGTAATAGCGAACCTCAACTAAAAACAAATTGGCAATAAAAGCTTCAACTAGATGTTATTCTCGAGGGTTTAGTTCTAAATTAAGTGTTCAAGACTTACTGATGTCTTCTAAAATTTTTTTCTTGCGTTTTTGAGAGGATTCTGTATTAGGCTTCGTTTTGGTTTCTATCCACCTCATAACGGAACTGTCTATTAATTTAGACTGATGCTCGTATGCTGAGCAGGTTTTACACATTGTTTTATGCAAATACAACTGCACACGATTTTTAAACGATAGAGACGTCATTGCCTTTATATCAATTAATTCGGTTGTTTTTTTACAAGAGTTTAAAATCTTGCGCATTGCTTTTTTTAATAGCATTTTTTGAAATTTTAAAGACTGTTTAAACCCAATTGGTTTCTAAACATTTTTTTAAGACCAATTTCGCTCTATGAATGATTTGCCAATAATTAGACACCGATATGCTCAAATCCTGACAAATCGCTTTGGCATTTTTATCAGTTAAATATTTTGAGGTTACGGCGTGTTTCCATTTAAGCGGTAAATCATCCATACAACTTTGCATCACTGTATTGAATTTTGGATTATCGAGTAATTCTTGATCTTCATTCCAGATAGGATTTATTGCCGTGTCTTTCCAATCTCCAGCTTCATTAAAAAATCCGTTAGAGAGCTCCCTACCTTGATGTTCCGTTAAACTCACCGTTTTTTTTGATGTTTTCGCACGCAATCTATAATAATCAATGATCTTATTATTTAATATCGAAAACAACCACGTTTTGGGTTGACTGTTGCCCTTAAAACTATCAATTTTCTTATAAGCAGCCAAAAAAGTGTCTTGTACTAAATCCTCTGCTGTTTCTTTTGATGATGTTTTGTAAAAAGCCCATTGAAAAAGAGCATCACTGTAATCATTAACCCAATTTTCAACACTTATTTTAGAATTTGTAGGATCTGTTTTCAAGATTTCTTCGGTTAATTTTTATCGCTCAAATATAATAATTAAGCCAATACTAAAATAAAAGTTAAACTGCTTAATGACACATCTTGGGTTTTAAAAACCCGTTGCTGTAAGAATTTAATTGAGCTTATTCTTATTTTCTTAATCTAATGAATAATCATATAACTCTTTCTGGTTCAAAATTTAAGGTTATAACTATTCTTCATTATTTAAATATTTACAATGAATTTGAATGCTGAGAAAGTCGCTAATATAGAGCCTACCTAGCAATGGAAAATGCTCAAATTAATGTAGATCGCCTTTTTAAAAATAAACATTTATGACGTATTGTAAAAATAATTTGTCAGGAAACTATACAAGGATTGTCTATCTAAACAGTAAAACAATTTATTCAGAATTTAACAATGACAACCAAGAAAAAAATTTTAATAGTCCTAGCTATCGGGGTTTTAATAGCCATCAGTATAGCATTATTTATGTTTTTTAAACCTGCAAGAGATATTCAAGCCACTGAAACAGATTATAGTTATAATGCGAGTGATCTCGTAAACGAATATTTAACCGATGCTCACAAAGCCAATAATAAGTTTTTAGATGAAGAGGGCAATTCAAAAGTGTTAGAAATCACTGGAATTGTTAAAAACATCACCAAAGATTTTAACAATCAAAAAGTCATCCTCTTAAAAAATACCAAAGATAAGGCAGGCGTAAATGCCACTTTCACCTCAGCAACCAACGCACATACCAATAGTGTAAAAATAGGTGACAAAATCACAGTGAAAGGAGTTATTCGCTCTGGTGCGTCTTATGATGAAGATTTAGAAATGTATGAAAACGTAATTTTAGACAAGTGTGACATCGTAATTCAATAAACAATTCAATAACAAACAATTAAATTTTAGACCCATGAAAAAAGTAATTTTATCAATGCTTGCAATAGTTTTTCTATCCCTAACAACTTTTGCTCAAAAACAAGTAAGCTCAAAAACGCACATTAAATTCTTTTCTACTACACCAGCGGAAAATATTGAAGCCAATAATTATGCCTCGGTAAGTACTTTAGACCCAGCTTCAGGAGACATCGTTTTTTCTGTGCCCATGCAAAGTTTTGAATTCGAAAAGGCTTTAATGCAAGAACATTTTAACAGTAAAAAGTTTTTAAATACTAAAGCTAACCCTAAGGCCAAACTGACAGGGAAAATAGAAAATATTACAGCGATTAATTTTGTTGAAGACGGTACTTACACTGCTGATATCGCCGGTGATTTAACGATTAATGGTGTAACAAAACCAATCTCAGAAAAGGCAACAATTTCAATACAAAATGGTAAAGTAAGTTTAAATTCAATATTCAATGTTACCCTAGTAGATTACGAAGTTGCCTTTAAAAAAGGAAAACCTTCAACAAACATTGCAAAAACTGTAGAGGTTACAGTAAATGCAGAATATTAATTCAAAAAAAATCTAACAAAACAATCTTGATGTTAACGTCAAGATTGTTTTTCAATTCCATTAATTATGGCACATTTAAAACTAGAAGCCAACGCAATGTCTTCTACGTCACAAGATATTTTAAATTCCACTAAAAAAGCACTAGGCTTTATCCCTAACATGTATTTAAAAATGGGAAACAACCCTGCGTTATTAGATTCCTATACATACGCATACCAGTCATTTAGAACCCATTCTGGTTTTAATTCGGTTGAGCAAGAGGTGGTTTTCCTATCGGTAGCTTATGAAAATAATTGTGCATACTGCATGGCAGCGCACAGCTTTGTAGGTGACATGATGAGTAAAGTACCAACAGAAGTTACAGACGCTATTAGAGATCACAAGGAAATTCCCGACACTAAATTAGCAACCTTATCAAAACTTACGCGTTCCCTAACGATTAATAGAGGGCATGCCTCTCAACAAGAAATTGATGATTTTTTAGCAGTGGGCTATCAAGAATCTCACGTTTTAGGCATTATTGCAGGTATCGCCGTTAAAACGTTAAGCAATTATTCTAACCATTTAACACATCCTGAGGTTGATGCCGCTTTTGCTGGTAGAGCCTGGAAAAAAATAAAATCCGCTTAGGACGAATAACAACAAAAGATGGCGCGTATTAAAGTAATAGAACCCAGCGAAGCCGAAGGCAGATTAAAAACTATTTACAATGAACTCATAAGCACGAGAGGGCAAATAGCGGAAGTGCATAAAATTCAAAGTTTACGCCCAGAAAGTATTGTAAAACACATGGATTTGTATTTAGAAATCATGTTTTCTAAATCTGAACTTTCAAGGGCTGAACGCGAATTAATGGCAGTGGTAACATCGGTGACCAACAAATGTCACTATTGTCAAATTCATCATGCTGAAGCTTTAAATAAATACTGGAAAAATGACGAAACCATTTTAAGATTGCAAAATAATTACAATGACGTACAATTTTCTAAAAAAGACTTCATCCTCTGTCAATTTGCCGAAACTTTAACTTTAAATCCTTATGCCTTTAAAGAACCTGAGTCTTTAAATAAACTCAAAATTGCAGGATTATCTGATAAAGCCATACTAGATGCTACCTTAGTGGTATCGTATTTTAATTTTGTAAATCGTATGGTTTTAGGCTTAGGGGTTACTCTAGAAAGCCATCAGGGAAAAGGTTTTAACTATTAAACAGCAAAACGATGCAAACCTATTGTAAAGAAAACTTAGACGAAATAAAACAGGTACTGCTAAAACTAACCCCTGCCCAATACACCTATCCGTCTTCTACTCTATTTGGGGCTACTATAGGGCAACATGTAAGACATATCTTAGAGTTTTATCAAAGTGTTTTTAGTGGTTTAGAATCGAAAATTATAAACTATGATAAACGCGAAAGAAACCTTTTGTTAGAAACCGATACCACGTTTGCAATTTCTTTTTTAGAAGCCATTTGTGCTAAAATAATTTATAACACAAGAGATGAAGCTCTAATTTTAGAAGGTAATTTTTGTGCAGACGAAGGACATCAAATTCAAATTAACACTTCATTATTAAGAGAATTAGGCTATTGTTTAGAACACAGTATTCATCATCAAGCCTTAATTAAAGTGGGTTTACTCGAATTAAATTGCATTAATTTTATTGATGATACCTTTGGTTTAGCCCCGGCAACTATTAGATACAGAACGCAATGTGCTCAGTAAGTTTTGTACCCCTAGAAGATGGGTTTATATTAACCTCTAATAGAGATGAAAAAATAGGACGTTTAACCTATGAGCCTCAGCTTTATTTTGAAAATAATGCCTTGCTTTTGTATCCTAAAGACGCAAATGCGGGAGGAACCTGGATTGTAGCCAAAGAGAATAACACCTGCATTGTTTTACTCAATGGTGCCTTTGAAAATCATCAAAAAAAGGCGCAATACCGTAAAAGTAGAGGTCTTATTTTAAAAGAAATCATAACCGCCGAGGATCCCTTTTTTCATTTTTCTAAAATGAATTTAAAGGATATTGAGCCTTTTACACTTATCATTTTTTTCAAAGCGACCTTAACCGATGTGAAATGGGATGGAGTTAGAAAGCATATCCTTCCAAAGTCAACCACACAACCACATTTTTGGTCGTCTGCAACCTTATATAACCAAGCACAACGGCAATTAAGAAGCCAGTGGTTTAAGGAGTTTTACGCTTCAAAATCCACCCTCACAGCTGCTACTGTTTTATGGTTTCACAAAAACTCGCATTCAGAAAACACAGAATTCGGACTGGTTATAAACCGCGAAGATCAAACCAAAACATTGAGCATTACACAATTAGTACTTAATCATCAAAAGATTGAAATGACTTATATAGATAGAATAAAAAACTGCATAACCGTACCTCTAACATTTTGAGAACTCTAAAAAATACCATTCATAAACTTTTTAATTGGGAATATTGGCCCATGCCCGTCATTTATTTCCCTATTTTTTTTTATTGGCTATATCTCAGTATAAAAGCGCGGTCCTTAGGATTTTTTAATGCGAGTAATCCCAAAATTATTAACGGTGGCTTTGCTTTAGAGAGTAAAAAAGAAATTTACGATTTAATTCCAAAAAATTACTATCCTGAAACCTTGTTTTTTAAGTCTAATCAAAAGCTAAAAACTGTAAAAACACTTATAAAACGAAGTCGTATTCAATTTCCGTTTATTATAAAACCAGATATTGGCCTTCAAGGCTTAAGGGTTGAAAAAATTTATTCTTGGGATGCCTTGCAAACCTATTTACAAAACACGGATTATGATTTTATAATTCAACAATGTATTAAATATCCCTTAGAAATTGGTGTCTTTTATCACAGAATGCCTAACGAAACCAGAGGATTTATCTCAGGTATTGTGTTTAAAGAATTTCTTACAATTGAAGGCAATGGGATACACACCGTGAAAGAACTTATTGAAAAAAATCCACGATTTGCCTTACAATTACATACCTTAACTAATAAATATGGTGAGACTTTAAGCAGCATTTTACCAAAAGGCGATGTGCTCAATTTAGTACCCTTTGGCAACCACGTTAGAGGCAGCAAATTTACAGATGTTAGCCACTGGATTACGGATACTTTAACCAACACAATAAACACAATTTGTTTGCAAATACCCGATTTCCATTTTGGTCGATTAGATATTATGTTTCAATCGCGCGAAGATTTAGAACAGGGTAAAAATTTGTCTATCGTAGAACTAAATGGCGCTGGTAGCGAACCCACTCATATTTATGACCCCAAGCATTCCATCTTATTTGCATGGAAAGAAATTATAAAACATTACAACATTTTATATAAAATAAGTGCCTATAATCATAAAAAAGGTTGTGCCTATTTAAGCCTAAAAGAATCAAAACAGTTAATAATTAATAACAGAGCACTTACAAATCATTTAAAAGCACTTTCCTAAATGAAAATAGTAACGCAATATGTGCCAAACAAACCACTCCTTATGGGTTTTGCAATTAGCCTAATAGGCTCTTTGCCCTTTGGTTATATCAATCTCATTGGTCTTAAACTATTGATAGAGCAAGGCCAATGGGCTATTATTTTATTCGTTCTTGGAGTTATTGTTATCGAATTTATTGTGTTAAAAGTAGTGAGTACCCTTGCTAAATGGATGTTGAAGCACAAAAAACTGTTACTTTTTATAGATATTTTTACTGTTGTTTTTTTACTTAGTATTGGCTCCTATTTTTTATTAAAGTTAGGACAAGCCAAAAACATCAGTCCTTTAACAGATCCCTTAACAACGCATCCTTTTTTTCTTGGCGTGCTTCTAAGCAGTCTAAATTTTATACAATGGCCTTATTGGTCTGGTATTTACATTCTGTTATTTCAAACTAAAAAACTCAAATCACAAGCGCATCAACAAAATACTTTTATCTCGGGTGCTTTGATCGGAACATTCATAGGAATGCTCGTTTTTGCTTTCTCAGGACAATATATACTTATAAAAAATCATTTCGACGTAAGTCATGTTTTAAACATAGTTTTTACTGTTGTGTTTTTTGTATTGGGTGTTATACAGATTATTAAAGTGTTTTTTAAACACAAGCTATTATCCTTTAAAAAATTTTAATCCTAAATATTAATCTTAAAAATAGCATTTTAACTCTGGTAATCAAAAGAGCACATCACCAAGTATAAGCAGATATAAAAGAAACATTAAATCCCTGTATCCAAAGTGAAATTTGAGAGCTACCCCGCTAAAAAATGAAAACCACAGAACAAAATAAAACGTTTAATCACATTTTTTGTGAAGACTTATACACGCTGTATTATCCCACGGTAAAACGCTATATTCTTAAAAATAATGGTACAATTGAAGACTCAAAAGATGTTTTTCAGGATGCTATAGAGGTGTTACTACTAAAACTAGATCAAGATCATTTTGAATTAACGGCCTCTATAAAAACCTATTTGGTGGCTATTTGTAAAAATATTTGGCGTAAACAATTAAGAGAAAACAGTCATAAATGTTATGTTCCTATTGAAAACAAATATGATGTTACTTTACTTGAAGAAATCAAAATAGATATTGAAAAAGAGAAGACCTATATTGATAAATTAAAGTTCTTAATGTCTAAAATAACCAAACACTGCGACGATTTATTGAACAAAATATATATTTTAAAAAAAAAATCTGAAGACCTACAAAACGAGTTTGGATATGCCACAAAACACAATCTTCAAAATCAAAAATATAAGTGTTTGCAACAAATAAAAAAGAAGAAAAAAGAACTTGAAAAAAATAAATAATGTGGTGTTGGGTGATTTTTTTAAAAAATTGGTATAAATAAGTAAAGAATATTAATAAAAACTTGTAAAAATGAAAAAAATACTACTCTTATCGATTTTCAGTATCGGTTTTAGCACCTTTACTGATGCTCAGGTTACCATTACAAACAGCAACAGCTTTAAAACAGCTGATCAAATGCTGCTTGCTAATGAACTTTTTGAAAGTGGTGAGCCTTTTGCAGAAGCGCTTGGATACAATTTAGACGTATTAGATCCTATGATTCCCAATTCTCCTGATGAATTGTCTTATATCACTGGAATTGAAAGTTATGAATACTCAAGATATTTGCTCAACACACTTAACGGTCGCTCGGGCATGGGTCTACACATGATGTGGTCTCCGGTAATACAACAAATGGCAGCCATGCAGCCCGCTTCTTTTGATGGAAGCTTTACAGGCGGAATGATTAATGGGTATAAGGAAGACGATATGCTTATGATGATGATTGGAAATTTTGGCACTAATGCTAATATGACACCTCCTGCTAATGCGTTCCCTCAATTTGCAGATTTTATGGAAGCAGACAACAACTTACCTCAAGCCGTAGCGGTCAATTTTGCGATGGATTTCAGTTCAACAAGATGGGATAGAGCTAGCATGACAAAAGTACTTAACCTCGGAGCTATGGGGCAATCCCTTTGGAAACAATATTATTGGGCCAAAGATATGCTTGGTGCTTTTCATAACGGTAATGATGACGGTATTGATGCCGATGGCACAAACTCTCCTGATCTGCCTGGTAGTCCGGATTTTGATCCGAACAATGATATTTTTTATGGCGGAAATACTATAGACGGATTTCAGGGTCAGGTTTTAACGGCAGTTTCCATTAATAAAACAAGTTTTCTAATTAGCGAATTAGCTTACGACGGCACAACTCTTGGAGCGGTAAATCCTGCAACTTACGACCCTGCAAATGGTATAAAATATTTTCCGACACAAATAGGAGTTACAGAAAGCACCGTATTGGCGGGTTTGCCACCCCAAAAAGCCAGTTTAACTGTATTGGACGCTACCAGTCAACTTTTTGACCAAACTTCTTATTTATTGGGCACGGCAAGCTATAGAAATATGATGGATCCTAATAATAATTCAGATGCTGCCCATTTAGCGTATCATGAAGTATTTGATGGTTTTCCATTTCCTGCAGCTATGTCTCAAACTGGCACCCCTGGTCCATACGACTTAATGTCGGGGACAAGTAAAGTGATTTTTCAAAACATGTTAGCCATGCACTTTAATGCAGCAGAAGGGACATTTGTAGATACTGCAACACTAAACGCTTCTGGAATCCCTGTAATGGGAACTACAATTTCTGCCATAAACGCTGGTTATACCTTAGTATCACTTGCAAACTTTATAAATGAATTTTCGGGAACACCACTAGAGTCTATGGCCATTGACGCTCTTAATAGCCAAGCCAATTTTATTATAAATAACCTCAAAGATACTAATGGTGGTTTTTATAATAATTTTACCCTTGGTAATGGCGCGAGTTCAAATACTAAAACTTTAGCAGCTAACGCGGCACTTATTAGAGGACTTTATGCAGCCTATGCCGTTACTAACACTACAGCTTTTTTAACAGAAGCAAATATTGGATATAGCTATTTAATTTCTAACTTTTATGTCAGTGATGAATACGCGTTTAAAACAGAACTCGATAATGATGTTGCTGCCTACAATCCGTTTAATATAGCGATAGTAGTAGGAGCGTTGAGGGAGGCTTATCTTATAGGAAATCAGTCAGGGTCTGAAATTATATATAAAGATTTTTTTCAAACGGTGATAAACAAAATGTTATTAACTGAGGCAGAAGTTACGGGCGAAACAGGAGGTGACTCAGACGGAGATGGTATTCCTTATATTGCAGGTGGAACAAAACCTTTTGTCTTTGCTGCTGAAAGTACTTATGTTTTTAGCTCTTTAAGCACAACAGAGTTTAACACTAACTTAAAGATGGCCTTGTATCCTAACCCGGCAAGTGATACATTTACTATTGAACTATCCAATCAATATTCCAATTCTAACATTAAAACCGTAATTTATGATATAAGTGGAAGAGTGGTTTTCTCTAAAAACGCAGAAACTACCGATACAAAACTTAGCATTCTCGTTAGTGCACTAACTAAAGGAACCTATTTTGTTAAAGTATTATCTAACAATACTACCATTGGAATTGAGAAATTTATTAAAAATTAAGTAGAAACTTAATAATTTAGTACTCAGGTCAGGGTTTAAAATTAACCTTGACCTTTTTTTGTCAGTAACTTCCGCGCAGAGCGTCTCTTTATAAAATAGATCCCATGAAAAATCTTGGCACTCTTGCGTTCTTTTTAATGCTTTTGGTAATGGTACAATCTTGTGCCACACTAGATGCAGAGCACAAAAGTTATCCTTCGCTAAAGAATATGTCTAAGGGTACCAAAATATATCTTATTGGTGGTTTAGGGCAAGCACAAAACAAAAAACTTTCAGTTGCTTTACAAGCCTCAAGTTTTAAAGATGCTAAAAAAGAAGATGTTTTATTGTTTTTAGGTAATAACCTCTATCCTTCTAGTTTTTCAGAAAAAAAACTAACATCTACTACAAGCACCTTAGGGTCCCAAATTAACATGACTAAAAGCTTTAAGGGTACAGTCCTTTTTATACCTGGCAATGAAGATTGGTCTTCCGGAATTGATGGCTTAAGAGCTCAAGAGAACATGGTTGAAAAAGCCTTTGGTAAGCAGTCATTTTTACCTCAAAAAGGTTGCCCTATTGACACTTATGAGGTTTCAGATAATATTGTTATTATCACTGTTGATAGTGAATGGTACATCACTAATTGGGATAAACACCCAAAAATAAACGCCAATTGTACTATAAAAACCAAAAAGAAGTTTATTGCAGAATTCAAATCTTTAGTTAACAAAAACCAAAACAAGACTATTGTTTTAGCGATGCATCATCCCTTAAAAAGTCTCGGAAATCATGGCGGTCAATTTAGATTTAATCCTATTAAGGCTCCTCTAAATGTAATAAGAAGTACTTCAGGGATCCGTTCGACCGACTTCAATCATCCGTTGTACCGAGAACTTTCAAATAAAATAACCACCATCCTTCAAGAGTACAAAAATCAAGTCATTGTGGTTTCAAGTCACGACCATAATTTACAATATTTCACACACGAGAATATTCCACAAATAATAAGCGGTGCTGGTTCAACATTAAGTCCCGTGCGCCATTATAAAAATGACACCACAACTTTTGGCTATGCGGGTTTAGGATATGCCATTCTAAATATTCAAAATAATAAACATCAGGTACATTTTGTTGATGCAAATAATCAAACAATTGACTCAAAACTTATAAGAGAACACCATGAGAAAGCAGATGCTGAAATGCCAAATTTCCCTTCAGAATTAAATAAATTTTCATCTATTTACACCAAACACACGGCAAAAAAGTCTAAGGCCTATAATTCATTCTTTGGTCATCATTACCGACAACTTTACTTCAATAAATACAGTTACCCTATTGCAAATTTAGACAGCTTATTTAGTGGTATAAAACCTGTAAAATTAGGTGGTGGTAATCAATCTATCTCATTGCGTTTAGAAGATAAAAATGGTAAAGAGTACGTGATGCGTCGTTTAAGAAAAAGCGCCTCTCAATTTATTCAAGTCAAAGCTTTTGAAGAAGATTATATGAAAGACCGTTTGGAGCACACGGTCGCCAAGCGATTTTTAATGGATTTCTATACCACATCCTATCCCTTTGCGGCTTTGTTTACAGGCAGCCTATCAGAAAGAGTTGGGGTTTACCACACTAATCCGAAGTATTATTATGTGCCAAAACAAAAGGCTTTAAAAACTTATAACGATGCCTTAGGAGATGATTTATATTTAATTGAAGAACGCGTCGCAAAAGAATTTAAAGACCAAACTACCTTTGGATCAGCCGATGATATTGTCTCTACAGATGAAGTTATTGAAAAAATAACTAAAGATGAAAAATACAAAATCAACCAAAACCAATACATTAAAACCCGGTTGTTTGATATGTGGCTGGGTGATTGGGATCGGCATGAAGACCAATACCGCTGGGCGACTTACAAAAACCCAGATGGCACTGTAACTTTTGCACCAATCCCAAGAGATAGAGATCAAGCCTTTTCTAAATTCGATGGGTTTTTAACAGGTGCTGCCACACGTTTAATACCCTCGTTAAGACTCATGCAATCTTTTGAAGACGATATTAGGAACGTAAAAAATTTTAACCAGATTATTTATAAGGTCGATAAAATTTTAATCAATAAAAGCAGCTTAAACGATTGGATAAAGCAAGCTAACTATTTACAAGAAAACTTGAGCAATGCTGCCATTGATAGTGCTGTAGCAGCCTTTCCTAATCAATTTAAAGATAGCCATTTTAAAGCAATCGTTAGCCATTTAAAAAACAGAAAACAACACATCGTTAAATGGGCAGAGACTTATTATACCGCCATAAATAAAAACGTAATTCTGCAAGGCACCAATAAGGACGACTTATTTGAAATAACACGATTAGAAAATGGCCTCACTCAGGTTAAAATAAAAAGGATAAAAAAAGAGCACAATGCTAACGATGTACTATTTGATAAAACATTTAACCCAAGCGTCACCAAAGAAATTTGGCTCTATGGACTAGATGATGCTAATATTTTTATCATAAAAGGACACTTTAAATCTTCTATAAAACTTCGTTTAATTGGCGGTCAGGGTACAGATACCTACCATATTAAAAACAAAAAAAATATTAAAGTTTACGATTATAAATCTAAGAAAAACACCTTTGAGGGTGAACAAGTTAACACGACTTTAACCGACCTATACGAACCCAACCATTACGACTTTCATAAATTTAAACACAATTTACAACAACTATTGCCAACAGTAGGTTACAATCCAGATGACGGACTTGTAATAGGCACTTTGGCTGTGTTTACAAAATACGGCTATGAATTAAATCCGTTTACGCAAAAACACACTGTTGGTACAAAATATTACTCAACAACTAGTGGTTACGAATTAGATTACACAGGAGAATTTGCTAGAATTTTTGGAAAAAATAATCTGAAAATTTCAGCACGCTACACAACACCTGCTTTTTCTCAAAACTTTTTTGGTTTTGGTAACACTAGCGAAAATCTTGAAGATGATTTAGATATTGGGTTTTATCGCACGCGTTTAGAGCAATTTAATTTTAAAGCCGCCTTTGTGAAAAGAGGACGTTTGGGAAGTGAATTTTTACTAAGTATTCCTTACGATTATATCAGTGCCAACGATAACACTGATTGTTTTGTTGCAACTAATTTCTCTGCTGACCAATTAAATTCAAAACAGTTTCTTGGTCTTGAAACCCAATACAGATTTCAAAACAAAAACAATACATCGTTTTCAACTTTAGGGATTGCCCTGGTCTTAGTGTCAGGTTGGAAAGCCAATCTAGAAGATAGCAAACAAAATTTTGCCTACCTCACCTCAACGTTTCAACTCGATTATCCCATTTTAAAAAATGAGGTTTTAACACTTTCAACCCTATGGCAAAGCCAGATAATTTCCAATCAAAATTTTGAATTTTATCAAGCGTCTAGTATTGGTGGAAAAAATGGTTTACGAGGTTTTAGAAACGAGCGCTTCTCGGGACGCACTTCTTATTTTCAGAATACCGATTTACGCCTTAACATTACGCGTTTTAATGCAGGAATTCTTCCGGCAAAACTTGGTGTTTTTTCAGGTTTTGACTATGGACGCGTTTGGCAAAGAGGCGAAAATTCTAATTTATGGCATACCACTTTTGGTGGTGGATTATATGTGAATACCTCAGGCATTTTTACTTTGCAAATCTCTTACTTTTCATCAGATGACGGCGGCCGTTTTTTGTTTGGTTTGAATTTTGGATTTTAACAACCTGTAAATACAAATAGATTAAAACATTATTAAGACTTATGAAACCAAGAGAAATTTTTATTACAACAGCCTTTATCACATTGAGTATAATCGCCTTTATTTCCCTATTTTGGAACCAAATTTTATGGAGTTTAATTGTTTTTGTACCCATTATTATCATTGGAGTCGCAGACATTTTTCAAAAAAAACATGCCATAAAAAGCAATTTTCCTGTGATAGGCCATTTTAGATATCTTCTAGAAGGATTCCGACCAGAAATTCAACAATATTTTGTTGAAACCGACACCGAAGGCACACCTATTAACAGAGAATTTCGTTCACTAATTTACTCACGCGCTAAAGCCGAAAACGATACAACACCTTTTGGAACAAAATCTGATATTTACCGTAACGGCTACGAGTGTATGGCACACTCCATGTATCCTCTACATCATAACCACTTAGACCAAAATCCTAGAGTTGTATTTGGCGGAAAACAGTGTAAACAGCCCTATAGTGCCAGCATTCTAAATATATCTGCAATGAGCTTTGGAGCACTCAGTAAAAATGCTGTATTAGCATTAAGTAAAGGTGCTAATTTAGGAGGATTTGCGCACAACACGGGAGAAGGCGGCTTAAGTCCCTATCACTTAGAAGGTGGAGGCGATTTAATTTGGCAAATAGGTACGGGCTATTTTGGATGTCGCACTAAGGCAGGTGATTTTTGTCCAGATACGTTTCAAAAAAATGCATTGAAAGCCAATGTAAAAATGATTGAAATTAAATTATCTCAAGGGGCCAAACCAGGACACGGGGGTATTTTACCCGCCGCTAAAAACACCAATGAAATTGCGGAAATTAGGGGTGTACAACCGCACACAGACGTCTTATCCCCAACGTATCATAAAGCATTTAATAATGCGGAGGGTTTATTACATTTTGTAGCCAATTTACGAAAACTATCTGGTGGTAAACCCACAGGATTTAAACTCTGCGTGGGCAGTAAGACCGAATTTATTGAAGTGTGTGAAGCGATGAAAAAAACACACATAACACCAGATTTTATAACGGTTGATGGAGGTGAAGGAGGCACAGGGGCAGCACCCGTAGAATTTTCTAATTCTATAGGCTTACCGCTGAGAGAAGGCCTGTCTTTTGTAGTAGATAGTCTTAAAAGATACCAGCTTAAAGATGAGATTAAAATTGTGGCTTCAGGTAAAGTGTTTTCTGCATTTCATATCATTAGATTAATGGCCTTAGGCGCTGACGCGGTGAACAGTGCCAGAGCAATGATGATGGCTCTTGGTTGCATTCAGGCCTTGCAATGCAACACCAATACCTGCCCAGCAGGTGTAGCAACTCAGAATACGAGTTTAATGAAAGGCTTAGATGTTAACGACAAATATGTACGCGTCGCTAATTTTCATAAAAAAACCATCGCTAGTTTTGTAGAAATGATTGCTGCTGCAGGCTTAAAAAATGGTGACGAAATTCAACGAAACCACATCTTACATCGCTTAGGTCCAAACCATATGGTCACCTATCAAGATTTATATCCAGAAAATTAACTTAAATCCTAAAAAAAATGACAAATGTATTAATAGTACTACTTCTTATCATTGCTATTGTAATGATTGCCATCAGTATTTCGGCAAAAATAGCACCTCCCGGCTTAACCGGTGTTGGATTTATTGCAATAGCAATTATACTTTACCAAAAAAAATGAAAACCATCCCGCCAGAACTTTCGTGGCTATACTTTAATCAATGCATCCTAGACGAGGCCGCTTGTAACTCAAATCCTTTATATGAGCGCATTAAGTTTTTAGCCATTTTTTCATCTAATTTGGATGAGTTTTTTAGAGTAAAAGTAAATCGATTAACATTTATTAAAAGCACTCGAAAAAGTAATCTTTTAACTACTATTTTAAAAGAAATCAATTTACAACAAGAACAATTTGGAACCATTTGGCGAACACAAATAATTCCAGAATTAGCTCTAAATCATATTATTGTTTATCAAGGACAGCCAATTGAATCTTGCCATTTAAAAGAAGTTGAACGGTATTTTAAAAGTGAGATTTTATCGTTTATTCAAATAATTTTTATTAAAAATAAACCGTTTAAGGCCTACTTTCTAGATAATCGCAGCTTGTATTTATTGGTAAAGCTAAAAAATGATGATCACACGGTTCAGTATGCCTATATTAATATCCCTTCAAACAAATTAGACCGATTTAAACTACTTTCAAAAAAAGAGGATACACACTATATTATTTCACTAGATGAAATTATAAAATTATGTTTACACTTAATTTTTACAAACCACAGTGTTAGCGACTGCTTTGCAATTAAAATAAATAGAGATGAAGATTATGAAATTGAAGACGAAGATTCGGGTAATTTAATTCTTAAAATAAAGCATAAAGTTGAAGCCCGAAAATCAGGTTTGCCAACTCGCTTTTTATA
>CAYMDB010000020.1:0-16723 GCA_964388865.1 uncultured Flavobacteriaceae bacterium | reverse complement strand
TATTTGATTTTAATTGGCTTGTGATAAAGAAGATACAAAATATTTACTAGAGCAAGCTGAAGTAGAGGTGCCGAAAGGAGAAATTATTCGTCGAGAGGGCAGCTTAGAAGAGGCGTGTCGTTACGTAGGTTATCCGTTGGTTATAAAACCAGTTGATGGTAACCATGGTCGCGGAATTACAGTAGATATTCAGAATTATGATGAGGCTTTAGAGGCCTTTAGGCATGCAAAAGAGAGCTCTAAAAGTGGAGCAATTATCGTCGAAAAATTTATTGTTGGTCAAGACTACAGATTACTGGTTATTAACCATAAGCTTGTAGCTGGTGCCATAAGAACCCCGGCCCATGTTACAGGAGATGGAAAGTCAACAGTTCAAGAACTGATTGATATCGTTAACAGTGATCCACGTCGCGGTTTTGGGCATGAAAACGTATTGACACAAATTACGGTTAATGAGTTGACGCAAACCATTATTAAGGATGCGGGTTATTCGTTAGATTCAGTTCTTCCTGAAGGTGAACGCCTTATTTTAAAGGATACAGCTAATCTTAGCACTGGGGGTACAGCCGAAGATATTACGGATATCATTCATCCGGCAAATGTGAGTATGGCAGAGCGCATTTCAAAAATAATTGACTTAGATATTTGTGGTATTGATATTATGACTACCGATATAACGCAGCCTTTATCTGATACTGGCGGTGCTGTATTAGAGGTAAACGCTGGGCCAGGTTTTAGAATGCATTTGGCACCAACAACTGGGCTACCACGCAATGTGGCTGCACCAGTCATTGATAAACTTTTTCCTAATTCAGGTGATACAGGTCGCATTCCAATTGTGGCCATTACGGGGACCAACGGAAAAACTACGACATCGCGTTTGGTAGCGCATATGGCTAAAATGAGAGGCTATCGCGTGGGTTATACCACAAGTGATGGAGTTTATATACAAAATAGATTGTTGATGAAAGGCGATTGCACAGGACCTGCAAGTGCAGAATTTGTCTTAAAAGACCCAACGGTGAATTTTGCCGTTTTAGAATGTGCACGAGGAGGTCTCCTTAGAGCCGGATTAGGATTTAAAAAGTGCGATGTAGCGATTGTAACAAATGTGGAGGCAGATCATTTGGGTTTAAAAGGCATACACACCGTTGAACAGCTTGCAAAAGTTAAAGCTGTTGTCCCTGAAACAGTTTTACCTCACGGGTACGCCATTTTAAACGCCGAAGATGATCTGGTTTATGAGATGCGAAGGGATTTAAATTGTAATGTGGCACTGTTTTCTATGGATGAGAACAATCCCAGAATAAAGGCCTTGCAGCGCCTTAATGGCATTACGGCTGTCTATGAAAATGGCTATGTGACCATTTGTAGAGGGGAGTGGAAAATGAGAATTATGCGAGTAGAAGATATTCCATTAACCTATGGCGGAAAAGCGAAATTTATGATTCAGAATGTGTTGGCAGCAGTTCTTGCCGCTCATGTACAAGGTATTAGCATTGAAGATATGAAGGCAGGTTTAGAAACATTTATCCCTTCAGCATCACAAACACCCGGTCGTTTAAATTTATTCGAGTTTAATAATTTCTCAATCCTTTTAGATTATGCGCATAATCCGGCAGGTATGCGCGCTTTGCAGAAGTTTACAAACGAACTTGAAGCCACAGTAAAAATTGGTATCATTGCAGGTATAGGTGATAGGCGAGTGGAAGATAATAATGAAATGGGGTCTATTGCCGCAGAAATGTTTGATGAAATTATTATTCGTCAAGACAAACAACTACGCGGAAAAACCGAGGCAGAACTCATAAAGATGTTAGATGATGGGATTAAAATGAGAGATCCTAACAAGAAAACGACGATAATTCCTTCAGAAAAAGAAGCCATTAAGTATGCTGTAAAAAATGCAGTAAAAGGAGCGCTTATTATTTTATGCAGTGATGTGATTCCTGATGCTTTAGATTTAGTAAAGAAATTTAAAGAACAAGAAGCTAGAGGTGAATTAGATTATGCAGATTAATGTTACTGTAAACTAAAAAAAGCCGTAAACGTAAGTTTCGGCTTTTTATTAATGCTTTATAATCCCTAGCAAAGCTTAATAGTCTTTACTTTAATTTGAAGACTTTTTCTGTATGCTTTAATACTTATAATTTCATTACTCTTTTGGCGATTCATTTTAGAAACATTCGCTTTAATTTTTAAATATGCTTTACTAGAATTCGATTCACCCTTTAATACATTAGTAGTCTCAAAACGTTCTATTTCGTTTTTAACGAGATCATTTTGATGTGTTGAACTATTTTGTTGCGCGAAGCAAACTAAAGAGAGCGTTAAAAAGATGGTTATTAGTAAACCTTTTTTCATAATGGTTAATAGCTTATTGATTTCAAATCCGGTTCAAAGAAACGCTACTTATTTTGTTTGGGTGAATATTTTAGATGAAACAAAACCATAAAGGGATAAGTGGACAGCCATCGTAAAAAATATCGATGAAATGCATAACTTGAGCTTTTAGCCCAATAAATACGTAAACAAGATGAATAATTTTAAAGAAAATCCGCACTATAATTTGTTTTTAAAACAACACAATAAACAATTTGATGTTGGTAAGACTTCTTACAGTCAGAGGATTGCAAAGTTAAATGCACTTCAACGGGCAGTAGAGCTTACATACAGAACTGAGATTCAAGACGCTTTGCAAAAAGATTTGGGCAAACCACTTATTGAAACGGAACTCTCTGAAGTCTACCAAATTGTTGGAGATATAAAGCATGCTAAACGCCATTTAAAGCAATGGATGCGCAAGCAAAAAGTAAAAACCCCTTTATCAGTCTTATGCTCGAGTTCTTATTATATGTATCAACCAAAAGGGGTGTGTTTAATTATTTCCCCATGGAACTTTCCCTTTAACTTAACTTTTGGTCCTTTGGTTTCCGCTATTGCTGCTGGGAATACGGTGATTATAAAACCTTCTGAGATCACACCAAACGCTTCAGCATTAATGGCGAAAATTGTAGCTGATATTTTTCCAGAAGATGAGGTAGCGCTTATTGAAGGCGAAGTTGAGGTCTCTACTCAATTGTTAGAGCTGCCTTTTAATCACATCTTTTTTACGGGATCGCCGCAAATAGGTAAAATTGTGATGACTGCAGCTGCAAAAAATTTAGCCTCCGTTACCTTAGAGCTAGGAGGGAAGTCACCAACCATTGTAGATAAAACAGCAAATATTGATGCAGCGGCCAAAAAAATTGTTTGGGGAAAGTTTTTAAATGCCGGGCAAATATGTGTGTCACCAGATTATTGTCTTATTGATAAAAGCATTGCTGCGCCATTTATTGAAGCTTGTAAAGCCTATATTAAACAGTTTTACACTGAATACCCTCAAAGATCTAATTCCTATGCGAGAATTGTTTCCGATAAACATTTTCAGCGCTTATCAAATCACTTAGAAAATGCCAAAAGTCTAAATGGTACAATTGAAGTTGGTGGTGAAATTGATGCTAATTCTAAGTATATGGCACCAACCCTTGTTTCAAATTTAAAGAGTGAAGCTTCTTTATTACAAGAAGAGATTTTTGGACCTATTTTGCCTATTGTAACTTACACAACTCTAGATGAAGCTATCGCCTATATTAACACTAAGGAACGGCCCTTAGCACTTTATATTTACAGTAAAAATAAGACCAATATTAATCAGGTGATTGAAAATACAAGGGCAGGTGGTACCTGTATAAACAATAATATTCTTCATTATGCCAATCACTATCTACCTTTTGGCGGCGTAAATAATAGTGGTATTGGTAAAAGTCATGGATTCTTTGGTTTTGAAGCGTTTAGCAATAAACGAGCTGTATTAAAGCAACATACCTTCGGAGTAACTGAACTGTTGTTTCCACCCTACACGGATTTTAAAGAAAAATTAGGACAATTTACGATTAAGTGGTTTTAACCCTTGTGAAAAAAATCAACGTTTACATTTTCATTGATGTCATTTTCATATTTCATATAGGTAAATCCTTTATGAATGCAATAAGCGCCAACATTGCCTAATTTGTCCATAGCGATGTAGGCGATTTGAAAATCTTTGTAGGCATCATTTTTTGTCACTATTCTTTTTATGGCCTCTTCACATGCTTCTTGAGGTGACATGCCATTGCGCATTAATTCTACAATTAAAAAGCTACCAACAGTTTTTAGGACTTCTTCACCCATCCCTGTGGCAACAGCACCGCCAATTTCATTATCTATAAATAAACCCGATCCAATGATAGGTGAATCTCCAACCCGACCTTTCATTTTATAAGATAGTCCAGAAGTTGTGCACGCCCCAGCAATATCCCCATGTTTATCTAGACACAACATGCCAATAGTATCGTGATTTTCAATATTGATAATCGGTTTGTATTCTGGTGATTCTTTCCATTTTTCCCAGGCTTTTTTAGAAGCTTCCGTCAATAAATTTTCTTTTTGAAACCCGTTTGCATAAGCAAATTCTTCGGCTCCTTCCGCCGCGAGAATCACATGAGGCGTGTCTTCCATTACTTTTTTTGCAAGCGCAGCAACATTAGTTATGTTTTCTACGCAGAGTACAGCGCCGCAGTCGCCATTTGAGTCCATAACGCATGCATCTAAAGTTACATTACCTTCTCTATCTGGCGCACCACCCTTGCCAACCGTGGTGTTTTTTATATTCTCTTCTTCTACAGCTACGCCAGCTATGGCGGCGTCGAGAGCCTTTGCGCCTTTAGATAATTCCTCACCGGCTTTTGCATTTGCTTTAGAGAAATCCCATGTGCATATGGCTATTGGAAACTTGTTTTTTTTCATAGGTATTACAGTATTATTTTGTTGCTGTGTCAATTGATCCTCTGTTGAGCTTATGCAGCTTAGCGCGGCGCTCCCCAAGGCAAATCCCACCCCTGTTAGCGATGTATGTTTTATAAATTGTCGTCTTTTCATTTAATAATTAATGTTACTTCCAGAATAGTTGAAAACGTGTTGGATTAATAGTCGACACCTTGCTTATCGAGTACAACCTGAGTTCGGAAGGCATAGAATAATAAATAAGCAAAACAAGCTACAGCCATCCAATACGAGGATTGAATATTAAACACATCGGCCAATTTTCCTTGAACAGGTGGAATAATAGCTCCTCCTAAAATCATCATAATTAAAAAAGCCGAACCTTGAGAGGTGTATTTCCCCAAACCGGCAATACTTAAAGTGAAAATACAAGGCCACATAATAGAACAAAATAAACCACCCGATAAAAAAGCAAATAAAGCGACATTACCTGAGGCAAATAAACCAATTAGCATCCCTGTCATACCCAAGAGACTAAACAGTTTTAAGGTCCTAACAGGATTATCTTTAGCTAAAAAGAATCCAAAAATTTGAACGGCTATACAAATGCTAAAAAATAGTATCTCATTGGTAGAAAAACTATATTTTATTGAATTTGCTAAAATAATAACTCCAAAAGCCACATAAGGAACAATAATAAGAAGCACTTTTTTTAAGCCTTTACTTGGGTTAAAAACCGTGATAGCACCAACCCAACGCCCAATCATCAGTCCTCCCCAATACAATGAAATGTAAGATCCTAACTGCGAGTCGTTGAGCACTGGAAGTCCTAGAGTATTTAAACCTGTACCTTCAAAGGGTTGTTTTAATAACTCGCCAAGATTGCTTCCTATTGTCACTTCAACACCCACGTAAGTAAATATTGCTAACATACCTAAAACAAGCTGAGGGTATTTCATGGCTCCCCAACCTTTAGGTTTTTTTGTAGCGCTTGTGTTTGCTATAATAACCGACGTCACTACGGCAAAAAGTGCGATAAATAAAACGGTTAGCCGTGTGTGTTCTAAAGATTCAGTAGAAACAGGATTGCCGGCGTAAGTACTAAAAATACAAGCAAAACAACTAATAATAACTAAGGTTAAGACAATTAATAAATTTTGCGCCTTGTTTGCAGGTTCAAAGGCTGTTTCCGATTTTAGGGCTGGTAATTTTCTTGAAAAGTAAAATAAGGCGGCAGCAATTAAAAATAAGGCTCCAACACAGAGATAGAGGACTTGCACCGTGACTAGCGTAATTTCATTATTATTTATTTTTTCTGCAAGCTCTTTTGTGGTCCAAGATGCAGAGCCAAAAATAGCCAAACTCACTACTATGGGTCCCACAGTAGTTCCGAAAGAATTAATCCCACCTGCTAGATTAAGACGATGCGAGCCTGTTTTTGGATCGCCAAGCGCTACCGCAAACGGATTTGCTGCTGTTTGTTGTAATGAGAATCCTAAAGCCACAATAAAAAACGCCATAAGTACAAAGTAGAAGACCGTGGTGTCTCCTTGTTCTGCCCCTGCTGTAGCTGGAAACATTACAAAGGCCCCAATTGCTGATAAGAGCAAACCATAAATAATACCATTTTTGTAGCCCCAATTATTTAAAATATCGCGTTTTAAGGCACTAGATAGTATAAAAAGAAAAAGTGCGCCCAAATAATACGCTCCGTAAAACGCAAAATCAACCAACTGCGACTGAAACTGATCGATGTTAAAATAGGTTTTACAAAAAGGTATGAAAACACTGTTAGAGGCAGCTATAAAGCCCCAGAAAAAGAATACTGTAACTAATGTTGCTAATGCAGATTTGTTGTTTTGATTACTCATTATTGTCTTTGTTAGTTAGTTTTTTTAAACTTAAGGCTTTTGGCGTTTATTTAGTTAATTGAAATTTCATCTACAAAAATCCAGCTTTTTACATCCATATCCCTACCTATATGCCATTCTGGAATTGCTTCAAGTTTCTTGGCGATTATCTTTACATATTTATATATTGAATTATTCAAATTAAACACAACCGTTTTAATGTTAATAATACTATTTTCTTCTTCTGAATTAATTTTTTGCGAAGACAACATTTGAAACGTTTTGTTGTCTCTTGAAACCAAGCATTGAACTTCAGTAGGATAAAAAATCCAAGCTCCTTGATCACGTAAAAAGTTTACGCTTACTGATGAAATCCTTTTTTGGGAACCTAAATCGACTGTAGCAACTAAATCAGTTCCATAATACCCTTGCCAGCTTCCTGTGCGGTAATTTTTGGTGCTTCTAATGCCATCAATTAAAGCATCATCTCCGCCAGCAGAATACTGATTAGCATAGTCACTTTCTAATGTAATACGGAGATTAGGGTCTATTTTATAGAAGGGAGTTGTTAAAATAGGACTTTTAAGAGCTCCTTTTTCTGAATATAATTTTACTTCAGAATCTTCGGTTATTGTCAAAGGTTCTTTATATGCTTGAAACTTATCAGTATTAATGGCATAATAGATTTTCACATCTTGTTCTGAGCTACTCAAAACAATTTCCGTTGAATCCCTAAATGTAATAGCACCTTTGGCAATAAAAGGCGAGGGGAGAATAAGGTGGTCTAATATTTCAGTAATAGGTTCGTTTCCATCCCTGCTTCCCCAAGTGGTCGAGTGAGCTGCCATTTCAAATTCAAGAGTACCACCTGAAACAATAGCATTATGACTTATATTGGTATGGTCTATGGGTACGCCGTTAAGCTTTGCATATCTAATATAAACGTTGCTGTCGCTGAGGTTATTTGCGATAATTGTAAATGTTTTTCCGTTTTCAAGATTGATAGTAGCTTTATTAAAAAGAGGTGTTCCAATACTATATTGATTACTTCCTGGCGTCACCGGATAAAAGCCCATAGAACTCAACACATACCATGCGCTCATTTGTCCGCAGTCCTCGTTTCCAGAAATCCCATCAGGTTCATTTGTATACAATTGGGTTAAAATTTGATGAACGCGCTCTTGGGTTTTATGTGGTCTGTTTACAAAGTTATAGAGGTAAGCCATATGATGACTAGGTTCGTTTCCTTGCGCGTATTGCCCAATTAATCCTGTGATATCGGATTGCTTTCTTCCCGAAGTTTCCGTTTTCGCTGAGAATAAAGCATCGAGTTGAGATTCTAATGCAGCTTTTCCACCTAATAAATTTATAAATCCTGAAATATCCTGAGGAACATAAAAACTGTATTGCCAGGCATTAGCTTCAGTATAATTAAAGTTTACTTCATACGGATCGAAAGGTGCAAACCAGGTATTTCGAAACCGACCGCGCATAAATTTGGTCTCGGGATCAAATACATTTTTGTAATACTGTGCGCGCTGAATATAGGTTTTGTAATCTTCAGTTTTGTTTAAAGCTTTTGCCATTTGCGCAATCGTCCAATCGTCATAAGCGTATTCTAAAGTTTTAGAAACGGATTCGCTTTCTTCATCCACAGGAATAAATCCGTATGTTTTATAGGCTTTAAGACCAAATTTATCTCGTGTTGCGGAATGTTTCATGGCTTTAAAGGCCTTTTCTGCATCATAATCTCTGATGCCTTTAAGATAAGCATCAGCAATCACTGGTGCGGCGTGATAGCCAATCATGCAATCGGTATAATTGCCTGCTAAATCCCACATTGGCATAATGCCACCTTCATCGTATTTTGCCAAAAAGGTATTGATAAAGTCGTTGGTTCTGTCTTGTTCTATTATAGTATAGAGCGGATGTGCAGCTCTGTAGGTATCCCATAGCGAGAACACCGAATAGTAATCGAAATCTGTGGTTTTATGAATGTCTAAATCCATACCTCTATACCTACCATCAACATCTTGATACAGCTGTGGTGCTAACATGGTATGGTAAAGTGCTGAATAAAAAATCTCCTTTTTATCGTCATCGTTAGTTTCGATAACTATTTTTTCAAGTTGTGTTTCCCAAGCTTGCTGCGCTTCAGATTTAACTGTTTCAAAATCTTTATTTAAAACTTCAGCCTCTAAATTTTTACGCGCACCATCTTCATCAACGGCAGAAATTCCAACTTTAATATAAACAGGTTCGTTATTTGGGTTAATGAACTTTAAAGCAGATCTTCTAGCGTCTAATGGATCTGTATTTGGTGAAGATTCTAATACATTATCAAAAGGATGAGAGGTTTTAATCACATAAAATAGGCGTTGGTCTTTTGCCCAGGCTTCTGAATGTCTGTAACCTGAAATTTCAGTCTTAGAATGCCTTTCTATTTTAGCGTCTAAAACCTTGTCGCGATGCACTAAATCTAAAATCACATATTGATTTTCAGATGATGGGAATTGATATTTATGAACACCACTGCGTTGAGCAACCGTTAGTTCCACATCAATGTTTGTGCTATCTAAATGGACTTTGTAAAAACCAGGTTCAGCAAATTCATTATTGTGTGAAAAATGCGCACGATACCCTTTTTTCCCGTCTGCACCATTATGAAAAATTTGTTGATTCGTAGGCATTAGGAGAATATCACCATAGTCGCTTATACCCGTACCGCTTAAATGAGTGTGCGAAAATCCGTAAATATAAGAATCCGAATAATGATAACCAGAGCAACCATCCCAACCCTCTAAACGGGTGTCTGGACTCAATTGTATCATGCCAAAAGGCATTGTTGCGCCAGGATAGGTGTGTCCATGTTCAGCAGTTCCTATAAAAGGGTTAACATAGCCAATGAGCGGTTGATCTTTTTGCGCTTGCTTAACTTGGTCTTTATCAGCGCAAGCCAAAACGAAAAAAGCAACACATAAGAATATGGAAAATTTCAAAGTCATCACACTGTAATAGGTGTTAAATATACTAAAAACTCGTTGTACAAAATGCAATTGAGAAGTAGGTATGTAAACCGTTGAATTTTAGTAAAAAAAGCTTTAACAATTAAATAAGATAACTACAATGGCATATGGTTAAATTTGCATCAACAAATTACTATTCATGACCCGTTGGATCATTTTTATTGTCGCCTACCTTTTATTAACCACTTATGGTTTTCAAGCCGTAAGGACGGTTACAAAGCACACGTTTATTTATTACGCGTTTTTAATTGTTGCACTCCTCGTTTTAGGAAATATAATTTATCAATTTACGGCGGCTTCTGAGGGACGCGTATTGAGCCCAATTAAGAGTTATGCCTTTGGATTTTTACTCTCCTTTATGGCTTTAAATTTAGTGCTGGTCACTTTACTTTTTGCCGAAGATATTTTTAGAGCTGCAACAGGATTACATGGTAAAATATTTACAAAAGAGGACTTTTTTATCCCTTCGCGACGAAAGTTTGTGAGTCAAATTGCCTTGGGGCTTGCGGCTATTCCTTTTTCTTCACTGCTCTATGGTATGGTGCAAGGCAAATATAATTTTAAAGTCTTAAAATATACACTTCATTTTGAAGATTTACCAGAAGCTTTTGATGGGTATAGACTTACTCAAATTAGCGATATACACTCAGGTAGTTTTGATAATAAACAAAAAATTGAATACGCTGTAGATTTAATCAACCAGCAAGAGTCAGATGTGTTGTTATTTACAGGCGATATGGTAAATAATAAAGCCTCAGAGATGCTACCTTGGAAAACAACTTTTGAACGATTAAAAGCCAAAGATGGTAAGTTTTCCATTCTTGGAAATCATGATTATGGTGATTATGTAGATTGGGATTCGCCTGTTGAAAAAGCTCAAAACCTCGAAGATTTAAAAAGTCTTCAAAAAGAAATAGGCTTCGATTTATTGCTAAACGATAGCAGATATTTAGAAAGAGACGGACAGCGTCTCGCCATTGTTGGTGTAGAAAATTGGGGAAAAGGTAGCTTTAAAAAAGCCGGTGATTTAAAAAAAGCATCCTCTAAAGTTCAGCCAGAAGACTTTAAAATTTTAATGAGTCATGACCCAAGTCATTGGGATGCTGAGGTTGTTAATGACGATTATCATTATCACTTAACCTTAAGTGGTCATACACACGGCATGCAATTCGGAATTGAAATACCGGGTTGGATAAAATGGAGTCCTATAAAATGGAGATACAAACAATGGGCTGGTATTTATGAAGACCTTGGGCAATACATCAATGTAAATAGAGGTTTTGGCTATTTAGGCTATCCGGGGAGAGTTGGAATCTGGCCAGAAATCACCGTGATAGAACTCAAAAAAGGCATAAAAGAAGTATAATTGCAAAGAATTGCTTATTTTTATATGGCTAGCAATGAACTTGCTAAAGCATCCTAAGGAAATTTTATGTAGGTTTGTAAAACACGTTTGACTAAAAACGATAAGGTATGTCAAAATTTGGGGAATTAATAGACGTCGATATTCCAGTGCTATTAGACTTCTACACAGAGTGGAATGAGCAATCCACAGCGATGCATCCTGTACTAAGAGATGTTGCCGCGGCTTTAGGAGATAAAGCAAAGATTATTAAAATTGATGTAGATAAAAACAAAGATTTAGCAGAAGCACTTCGTGTTAAAGGCTTACCCACTTTAATTATCTACAAAAGTGGTGAGATGAAATGGAGACACAGCGGCGAACAAGATGCTAATACGCTTATTGCCAGAATTCAAGAGTTTGTTTAAACTATTTTTATCGCTTTAAACATGAAACCTTGTTGCGTGTAATAGTCTAAAACTTTAGGAAGGCAAAACTTGAGATTTTTGAAGGCTTTTACACTATCGTGGCATACAATAATACTGCCTCGTTTAGCAACAGACGTAATATTTTTTAAACATTGCTCTTCGCTTATGGAGGACTCCCAATCAAAAGACAAAACATCCCAAAGAATAGTTTTATAGCCCATTTGTCTTAATTGTTTTCCTTGTTTAATTTTTAATTTTCCGTAAGGTGGTCTGAAAAGCTTTGCGCTTGCTGGTTGCGCTTCAAAGTTTTCAGAATTTTGAGTTTCTGAATCAATTAGATTTTGTGTGAGAAGCACATTGTTAATGTAGTCCTCTGTTTTGTGTTTCCAGCCTTTTAAATGATTGTAAGTGTGGTTACCAACGGAGTGACCTTCGGAAATAATATTTTGAAAAATTTCAGGGTGCTTTTTAATATTTTCTCCGACACAAAAAAATGTGGCTTTGGCCTTATAATCCCGCAATGTTGAAAGAACCCAGTCTGTGATTTCAGGGGTTGGACCGTCATCAAAAGTGAGGTAAAGTTCTTTGGCGCCGGTATTTATATTCCAAACAAAATTTGGAAATATCGTTTTTACCAAACCAGGGGTTTTTGCTGGAATAATCTGCATAGCAATTTACGATTCAGGTACCATGTTTTGAGTGGTATCTCGTATGGAAGTTTTTAAATCTATTTCTTCGCGCACCTGAGGTAGATCATCTTCACTTTCACTATAACGATCCATCAGCGCATCAAACAAACTGAGATAACTATTAAATGTTTTTGTTTCGTTGAGCGCAAATTCTTTATCATCGTAAATCACTAGAAGATCTACTAAAGCTCTGTAACGCTGAATATCTAAATAAATGGCTTCCCCTACCACAGTTTCTTGATTTTCAAGTGAAAGACTGCTGTAATACACCAAGTTTTCTTGATATTTTTTGGCCACATCCTTAAAAAGTGCGCGTCCTTTTTCAACATTACCTATTTCGTAATAGGCACTAATATAAGGTTCTAGTAAGGAATAAAATCCGAATTTATCAACAGGCATGTTTTCCATAGCAATATCTGCGATTTCTTCGGCCTTGTCTAATTTATCTTCGTTGATGAGTTGCTCTATTAGTCTTGCTAAATTACCTCTATAGGTAATACCGTTGCGTCTAGTTTCTATATCGTGATAAATGTCTTCTCCACTACCACCCCAATACCAGTTTTTTACTTGCTCGTACATTAAATCCGCATCCACGCGCCCCATATCATAAGGATTAGCTCGGTTAACAGGTGTTTTTATTGGTACGAGTTTATAACACATACCATCGAGTTGCAAATAGTCTTTTAACCAAATATAATCTTCATCGCTAAAGGCACCACCCGTGAAATAAATAGGACGCTCCCAGTTGTTATTGGCTATAACGTCTAGCATTAATAGGCGGTTTTTGTAAATGGTACCTCCTGAAATTTTCGCATACAGGTTGTCCTCAATTTTGTCCGCATCTTTGGGTTTTACAAGGCCATTTTTAAGCACCTTGTCTTTATCGACAGGGATACTAATATTTCGAGTTGGAAAATAATTAGAATTTAGTAAGTTGCTCGGATAACCTTCGGGATCTTCTCCTCGTTTTTCTATGATAAATTTTAATTTTGTAGCAGGATCATCACTTGAAATAAATTCCATAAAACGGTTAATATCTAAAGTGTCTTTAGCAATTTGTTCACTTATTTCTCTGTGAATGATAAAGTCTCTTGTACCATCACGATATTGCTCATGGGTTAATTTTGAAGGAATTGGATCACTATCATAAGCTTTTCGTTTCATTTGATCAATATACCAAGCCGTTTGAAATAAACTGGTATTTACCACGCGTACGTCTCTTCTTACGCCTTCAATCTCTTGCAAATACCATAGCGGGAAGGTGTCATTATCTCCAATAGTAAATAGTATAGCATTAGGTGCGCACGATTCTAAATATTTGCGTGCCATAGCGTTAGTGGTGTATTTGCCTGAACGGTCATGATCGTCCCAATTGTTAGCGGCTAAGATACCCGGTACAATGATTAAACAGGCCAAAGTCACTGCTGGCGCCAATAACTTTGTTTTAAAACTAGACTTTAAAAGATCATAAATGGCGTAGACCCCAAAACCAATCCAAATAGCAAACACGTAAAATGAGCCCACAACAGAATAATCCCGTTCTCGGGGTTCAAAAGGTCTTACATTGGTATAAAACTGAATGGCTAATCCTGTTAGTAAGAAAAACACTAACAACACCCAAAAACGTTTCATATCTGAATATAACAGAAAGAAAAAGCCGACAAGTCCAAGCAGCAGAGGTAAGAAATAATAGGTATTTCTCGCTTTATTCTCTTGCACATCTGTTGGTAAATCCTCTTGAGACAATCCTATATGCCATTGGTCTAAAAAATCTATTCCAGAAATCCAATTTCCATTTTTATGATTGAATTTTCCTTGAATATCATCTTGTCTTCCCGTGAAATTCCACATAAAATAGCGCCAGTACATATAGCCAAATTGGTACTGAAACATGTACATTGTATTATCTAAAAACGAAGGCTTTTCAATAATTAAATACTGCTGTCCGTAGCGTCTTAAGAATTGATCGTAATCTTCGTAGTCTACTTCACCTTTTGAAATTCGTATTCTAAAGTCATTAACGAGTTGATCAAATTGTCGTTTTTCTTGTACGGAATACTGACCTGCTTGTTCCTCGGACAAACCCGCGTTTATGGCTTCGTTGTAGGCACGCGTTTGAACATTAGGGTTGACTTTAAAATCAATTAAGCCCGTAAACATCATGTAGTTTTCGGCATGTTCACTGCTCCACATTCTTGGGAGAATTGAAGCGTGTTCGTGATTGTAATTTTGTTTGGTGCCTTCCCAATCGTTGATGATTACATATTTCCCTTGGTCTTCATCTCTTTCGTAATTCTTTTTCGCGTCTACGTAAGGGTTATCTCTATCAGCACCAGAATAAATTTCTGTAAACTGTGGACCATAAAACAAGTGCGTTTCAGGATATTGCTCTAGGTTGTAATAAGCCAGAAGCTCGCGTGCATCTGAAGGATCATTTTCATTGATAATAACCTGCGCATTGGCGCGGATTGGTAACATCATCCAGGACGAAAACCCAATAAAAATAAACATTAGGCATAGCACTAGAGTATTGGCATGAAGCATTTCTTTTTTTCTGGTGTAATTCAAAGCAAAATAAAAGAAAGCAATGACCATTAAACCAGTGATTATGGTTCCTGAATTAAAAGGCAACCCAATTGAATTCACAAAAAACACTTCTAAATAACCAAACAATTTGAGGGTAGAAGGTAACAGTAATTTAAAAATAAAAAGCAAAATGGCTGCAGATGCAAGGTTTGCGATAATAAAGTTTTTTACAGTAACAGTCTTGTAATTTTTAAAATAATAAATGAGTCCAATTGCAGGTATAGTTAATAATCCCATAAAGTGAACTCCAAAAGATAAGCCAATAATAAATGCAATTAAGACTAACCAGCGGTTACCTCTTGGCGTGTGCATGTCTTGCTCCCAGCGCAGAGCTAGGTAAAACATTACGGCCATGATTAGTGTGGCCATGGCATAAACTTCAGTTTCAACAGCATTAAACCAAAATGAATCAGTAAACGTAAAGGCTAAACTACCCACTAATCCACTTCCTAAAATAGCATAAGCCTTACTTGGACTATCCTTTGTCTTGTATTTAACGAGTTTTACAAGCAATAAAGTTATGGTCCAGAACATAAATAGAATGGTAAATGCACTTGCCACTCCACTCATTAAATTCATAATCATACCTATTTGGGAAGGCTCTAAAGCAAACGTAGAAAAAAATGCTCCGAGCATTTGAAATAAGGGGGCGCCCGGTGGATGACCTACCTGCAATTTAGATGAGGTTAAAATATATTCTCCTGCGTCCCAAAAGCTTACAGTGGGTTCGATGGTTAATGCGTAAACCGCGAAGGCAACTGCAAAAACAAACCATCCAATAATAATGTTCCACTTTTTAAAGTTAAAATCTGTCATGTAAACCTTAATGATTAATGCAGGCGAATTTACTAATATTTACGATAAAGCCTAAGTTTTTAAGTTAAGGTTAAGTATTTTCAATTATTTCATTGTTTTTTTTTGCCTAAGTAAAACTTTGTATTAAATTTGCACCCTCATTTTGAGAGATTGGCCTATGGTGTAACTGGCAACACGTCTGGTTTTGGTCCAGAAGAGTCTAGGTTCGAGCCCTAGTAGGCCAACGAAAATTTAAGTCCTGATTCATAATAGAGTCAGGATTTTGTTTTTTATAAGATTTTCATATAGGGTGAAAAGTTTATGCTGATCGCAGTCGAAGTGAGTCCTAATAGGCTGACATAAATACAAAATCCTAACGCTCTTAAGCATTAGGATTTTTTCTATTTTTTTAAGTCTCTAAAAATGGCATCTCATTTCTAAATTATAAGCTTTTAGTAGTTAAAAAACGCGGAATATCTTGATGTTTATGTGTACCCGTAATCACAATAGCATAAGATAGATAGCTAAATTTTTGCCCTAGTGTACACGATTAAATTTTAAAAGTAATAACAGGACGATTAGCATGATTTACTAAATCTTCGCTAATACTGCCATTTAAGAAGTGAGCAATACCCTGTCGGCCATGGGTACAAATTCCAATTAAATCGGCGTTGATGTCTTTAGAAAAATTTAAAATACCGCTTTCTACAGAGTGGTCATTAATTATTGTGATCGTTTGCTTATCGTATTTTTCAACAGAGACAAAATCTTTAATTCGTGTTTTGGCTTCGTATGTGGTTAAAAAATTATTGACGGTATTTACCAAAAGCAAATGCATGGTAGCATCAAAAGATCTAATGAACTTAACAGCTTGTTTATAAGTTTTTATATTGTCATTACTAAAATCCGATGCAAAAACAAAATCAGAAATTTCAAAAGTTTGGTGTTTATTTTTAATGACCAAAACCGGAACTTCAGATGAGCGCACTACTTTTTCCGCATTAGAACCAACAAACATTTCTTTGAGACCTGTTGCGCCATGAGACCCCATAACAATTAAATCGACATCAAACTCCTCGCACGCCTCCTTAATTTCATTGAAGCTTAGTTCAGATTTAACGGTTTCGTGCACGGTAATTCCCTTTAAAAAATCGCTATTCATCAAGTCTTCAAATTTTTTGTGCGCCAATTTCATAAAAAAAAG
>CAYMDB010000019.1:16494-16932 GCA_964388865.1 uncultured Flavobacteriaceae bacterium | reverse complement strand
GGTTATAAGCACATTTGGACTAGGATCTACATAAACCGAAACTGTATCAGAATCCACTTGAGTACCTTGTGTCACGGTAACGGTATAAGTACTCGTTGATAGAGGGCTAACGGTAATACTTCTTGTTGTTTCGCTTGTACTCCATAAATAACTATCTCCTTGATTAGCGGTTAACACCACTTCATATGAACTATCCTCGCAAACACGTTCATCAGCGCCTGCTGAGGCCACAAACAAAGGTTCTACAGTTACGGTAACCTCTGCTGAGGCAGAACAGGTATTCGAAGTTCCTTCAACCACATAAGTCGTCGTTTGTGTAGGACTCACAGTTATTATATTTGATGTTTGACCCGTATTCCACAGGTATGTTTCTGCACCTTGGGCGATTAAATTTGTGCTCTCACCTTCAATAATTGTTATATTCTCGCTTACTGTAAC